>NZ_VYKE01000099.1:0-20992 GCF_032424515.1 Pseudomonas sp. JV245A | reverse complement strand
GGAGGGTGTAGGAGCCGGCTTGCCGGCGAAGGCTCGCTCAACTCATCCAAAGAACCAGTAGCAAACCGCAATCGCCGCCACCACGCCGGCGAATTCCGCCAGCAAGGCACAGCCCACGGCGTGCCGCACTCGCTGGATGCCTACCGCGCCGAAGTACACCGCCAGCACATAGAAGGTGGTTTCGGTACTGCCCTGGATGGTGGCCGCCACCAGGGCCGGGAAGCTGTCCACGCCCTGGGTCTGCATGGTCTCGATGAGCATGGCCCGTGCCGCACTGCCCGAGAACGGCTTGACCAGGGCAGTGGGCAAGGCATCCACGAAACGTGTGTCCCAACCGGCCCACTCCACCAGATGACGAATGCCGTCGAGGCCGAAATCCAGGGCCCCGGACGCCCGCAGCACGCCGATGGCGCAGAGCATCGCTACCAGGTATGGCAAGAGGCTCTTGGCGACGTCGAAGCCCTCCTTGGCGCCCTCGACAAAGGCCTCGTAGACCTTGACCTTGCGCAGCGCGCCGACCACCAGGAACAGCATGATCAGCCCAAACAGCGTGAGGTTGCCGAGAATCGACGACAGGGACGCCAGGGCCGTGGCCGACAGGGTGGCCAGCAAGGCCATGAAGGCGCCCAGGGCCAGGGCCCCGGGAACCAGGTAGGCCAGTACCACCGGGTCCCACAGGCGCAGGCGCTGCATCACCGCGACCGACAGCAGGCCCACCAGGGTCGAGGCGCTGGTGGCCAGGAGAATCGGCAGGAACACCAGGGTCGGGTCCGCCGCGCCTTGCTGGGCGCGGTACATGAAGATGGTCACCGGCAGCAGGGTCAGGGACGAGGCGTTGAGCACCAGGAACAGGATCTGCGCATTGCTGGCAGTGGTGGCGCTGGGGTTGAGTTCCTGCAGGGCGCGCATGGCCTTGAGGCCGATGGGCGTGGCGGCGTTGTCCAGGCCCAGGCCGTTGGCGGCGAAGTTCAGGGTGATCAGGCCCAGGGCCGGGTGCCCCGGCGGCACTTCCGGCATCAGGCGCTTGAACAGGGGCCCCAGGACCTTGGCCAGCCACTCGACGATTCCAGCCTTCTCGGCGATGCGCAGAAAACCCAGCCACAGGGTCAGGGTGCCGAACAGCAGGACCATGACCTCCACCGACAGCTTGGCCATGGCGAAGATGCTTTCCACCATGGCAGCAAAGATCCCCGCGTTGCCACCCACCAGCCACTGCGCCAGGGCCGACACGGTTGCCACGATAAAGAAGCCAAGCCACAGGCCATTGAGCATCGGTCATACCCCTCGAAAGATGCGGCGAATGATAGCGGGGCGGGCAGAAACGACAAACCCCGGATTAACCGGGGCCTGTCATCTGTTGGGGCTGGATTGCCGCTGAAGGCGGTCTTCAGGCAGCTGAAGGGCTTGGGGCCTCTTCGCTGGCAAGCCAGCTCCTACACAATAGGCGCTTAGCCTTTGGACGCTTCGCCTGCTGGCAGTTTTTCCTTGCTGCGCCAGTGCGGCAGGGAGTTCCAGTAACGCTGGCCCTTGGCGTCGTCGTACATGCCTTCCCAACGGGAGATGACCAGTACCGCCAGGGCGTTGCCGATCACGTTCAAGGCGGTACGCGCCATGTCCATCACACGGTCGACACCAGCGATGAAGGCCAGGCCTTCCAGAGGAATGCCGACGCTGCCCAAGGTGGCCAGCAGGACCACGAAGGACACGCCCGGAACCCCGGCGATACCTTTGGAGGTGACCATCAGGGTCAGCACCAGCAGCAGTTGCTGGCTGATGGACAGGTCGATGCCGTACAGCTGGGCGATGAAGATCGCCGCGATGCTCTGGTACAGGGTCGAACCGTCGAGGTTGAACGAGTAGCCGGTCGGCACCACGAAGCTGCAGATGGCTTTCGGCGCGCCGTAGGCTTCCATCTTCTCGATCACCCGCGGCAGCACGGTTTCCGAGCTGGCGGTGGAGTAGGCCAGGACCAGCTCATCCTTGAAGATGCGCATCAGCTTGATCACCGAGAAGCCGAACAGGCGGGCGATCAGGCCGAGGATCACGAAAGCGAAGAAGGCGATGGCCACGTACACCAGGATCACCAGCTTGGCCAGCGGCAGCAGGGAGGCGAAACCGAAGTTGGCGACGGTCACCGCGATCAGTGCAAATACGCCGATAGGGGCGTAGTTCATGATCATGTGGGTGACTTTGAACATGCTTTCCGAAACGCCCTGGAACATCTTCACCAGCGGTTCGCGCAGGTCGGACTGCAGGCTCGACAGGCCCAGGCCGAACAGCACCGAAAAGAAGATGATGGGCAGCATCTCGCCGCGGGCCATGGCCGCGAAGATGTTCGATGGAATCAGGTTGAGGATGGTCTCGATGAACGCGTGTTCATGCTGCACCTCGGCCGCAGTGGCCTGGTACTTGGAGATGTCCACGGTGCCCAGGGTGCTCATGTCGATGCCTGCGCCCGGATGGAACAGGTTGGCCAGCAGCAGGCCGACGACGATGGCGATGGTGGTCACGATTTCGAAGTAGATGATGGTCTTGAGGCCGATGCGCCCCAGTTTCTTCGCGTCACCGACACCGGCGATGCCGACGATCAGCGAGGAAATGACGATCGGGATCACGATCATCTTGATCAAGCGGATAAAGATATCGCCCGCAGGCTGCAGGACGTTGCTGATCCACCAGGCCTTTTCAGCACTGAAATGATTGAGCAGCGCGCCAATCGCAATCCCCAGGACCAGACCGATGAGGATCTGCCAGGCGAGGCTTAATTTTGCCTTCTTCATATCATTACCCTTACTTCAGTTGGACTCGGGCTGATGCGCGAACTGGAACGCTCAATGGCGGAAAAGTTTGTGCATCGGCCCCCGTATAAGGTCATCCCGAACGAGCATTTACGGCTCTCTGCGGGCGAAAAAAGGCGCAACTATTCCGATGCTAGGGAGGCACGTCTAATGCCGTAAACGCCTACCCTATGCCGAATCGGCATGAGTTTTTCCAAACAAAACGAGCGTCCCAACCGGTTCGAATACGACATTTCGGCAGGCAAAAATGCCGTGAAACGGCCATTTCAGGCGGCGTGCAGGCTTGTCGGAGGGGTCAGGAAAAAGGCTAAAAAAGTTTAGGATTGCTCTGATTCGGGCGCCCGGAAACGCTGCGCAATTCGCACAAAGTTTCTCGATATACGGTCGCAGAGAAACACCAGGAAACGTTTGATCGGAGTCAAAGGAAGATTTTTTCCCGCGCGAGCACGGAAATTGTCAGACGGACGGCTCTAGCACAGGACTTTGCCATTCAAGCACGCCGCAAGCTCATCAGGTCGGTGGCCGACCTGGGAGCTTGCGCCGCCGCTCTTTCCTGACCCGGCCCTTGCGGAGGCACTCCCTGTACCCCTAGGTCACTCCGATCACCCGTGGATCAGAACATCCCGGCCCCTTGGTCATGCACTCGCCCTCCTCGGGTGGTGCAACAGCCGAAAGCGCCAGGGCGGCCCTTTCGTCTATCTGTTATGCAATATCGGCAATTTGCACATCAGTACCAGTTCGGGTCCTTGCGCAACTGCTCTTGGAGCAGCGCTTGCATGCCGTCATCGGGCTTGCCGAGGAACCGATAATTGGCGTGGCGGGTCGGTGACTTGTCCGCGGGCAAACCCGCCGGCACGTCCACCAGCATCGCGTAGGCATGCTTCTTGTCGAAACTGAAGGCCACAATCAAACGCTGGTTCTGACAACTCTGAGCGGTTTCGCACAGAGGGCCCACCAGATACTGATCGCCATCTTCGGTCATGGCATTCATCTGTTGCGGCGCATCACCCGAGAGGTTCATCACCCACTCGGGCAGGCGCTCCTCCTTGTGCACGACCCCCTGCCAGGTTTCACGAAACTGCGGGTCCGACCCCAGCAGCTGATTGGCTCGTGCCTGGCCATCATTGGCCGCCGACGCCAGGGCGCTGGCGCCCAGCAGCAGCGCGGCAGTCAATGTCTTCAACGTGAGACTCATGGTCAGCCTCGGCCTCGACGGCCAAAGAAGAACGAAGCGATGAACATCACCAGGAACACCACAAAGAGAATCTTGGCGATACCCGTGGCGGTGCCCGCGATACCACCGAAGCCCAGGACCGCAGCGACAATGGCAATGATCAGGAATGTGATTGCCCAGCTCAGCATGATGATTCTCCTTACTCTTCTATTAGTGGTGCTGCCTATGGAGCCAGCCCGGCGCCGCCGATTGCGGGCCCGGCCTTGGTGCTAGAACACCCAGCGTTCCTGACGTGGCGCGTCCGCGACCGGCTGTGCCTGGTCGACGGCCATCAGTTGCATGGGGACCTGGTCGTTGAGCTGGCTGCTCACCGAACTGAAATGGGTCTGGGTGAAGTGATGAACCGGCACTCGCGGCGCGGGTGCCTGGCTGTCCTGCCAGCGCTGGAACTGTTGCCCGGCGATCAGGGTGACCAGCAACGCCAGAACGGCGAAGAGGCCTTGCTGGAGATGCAGTGGCGCAATACGCAATTGGGCAAGACGTTGGCGATTCATCCTGAAACTCCTCCCACACTGGTGGTGATGTTGTTATGGAAGCCACGGCCGGCGCTTCTCGATGAGAGGGATATTGCAGGCTGCATGCCAGCTTTTTCTTTGAAATTAAATTCAATAAAATCAAATACTTAAATCAAATTACCAAAAGCATTCCACACGCATACTGCACGATGCCCCCATGCCGGCCGTGCGAAATGCACGATGCACCGGGAAAACAGTGAGCGTTTTTTGATCACAGGGGGGAACTTTGATGAATGGCCAATAGCCTGATACAGACCCACCCAGCAGCTACTCTGGGTAAAACATGCGTAATTTCAGCCTGTTAGCCGTTTCAGCCGGAGATATCTAACCTGCTGGCGCTGGAATGGATCAGAATCAACCTTGCAACTTGCCCGATTTTTCCGGGACTAAATAAAGATCATTCATTAAGGAGCCTCGGGAAATGGAGTCAGCGCCGGAGAATCAAGGCCGCATCCTTCTGGTGGATGACGAATCCGCAATCCTTCGCACCTTCCGCTACTGCCTGGAAGACGAGGGCTACACCGTGGCCACCGCCAACAGCGCGGCGCAGGCCGATGCTCTGCTGCAACGCCAGGTATTCGACCTGTGCTTCCTCGACCTGCGCCTGGGCGAAGACAACGGCCTCGACGTACTGGCACAAATGCGTACCCAGGCACCCTGGATGCGGGTAGTGATCGTCACCGCTCACTCTGCCGTGGACACCGCAGTAGATGCGATCCAGGCCGGCGCCGCAGACTACCTGGTCAAGCCCTGCAGCCCCGACCAGTTGCGCCTGGCCACCGCCAAGCAGCTGGAAGTACGCCAGCTCTCGGCACGCCTGGAAGCCCTCGAAGGTGAGGTGCGCAAGCCCAAGGACGGCCTGGACTCCCACAGCCCGGCAATGAAAGTGGTGCTGGAAACCGCGCGTCAGGTGGCCAGCACCGACGCCAACATCCTTATCCTCGGCGAGTCCGGCACCGGCAAGGGCGAGCTGGCGCGGGCCATTCACGGCTGGAGCAAACGCGCCAAGAAATCCTGCGTGACCATCAACTGCCCCTCGTTGACTGCCGAACTGATGGAAAGCGAACTCTTCGGCCACAGCCGCGGCGCCTTTACCGGGGCCAGCGAGAGCACCCTGGGCCGGGTCAACCAGGCCGATGGCGGAACCCTGTTCCTCGACGAGATCGGCGACTTCCCGTTGACCCTTCAACCCAAGCTGCTGCGCTTCATCCAGGACAAGGAATACGAGCGCGTCGGCGACCCGGTAACCCGCCGCGCCGATGTGCGCATCCTCGCCGCCACCAACCTCAACCTTGAAGACATGGTGCGCGACGGGCGTTTCCGCGAAGACCTGCTGTACCGGCTGAACGTCATCACCCTGCACCTGCCGCCCCTGCGCGAGCGCAGCGAAGATATCCTGACCCTGGCCGACCGCTTCCTCGCCCGCTTCGTCAAAGAGTATTCGCGCCCGGCCCGGGTCTTCAGTGATGAAGCCCGGGAAGCGCTGCTCAACTACCGCTGGCCGGGCAACATCCGCGAACTGCGCAACGTGGTAGAACGGGCGAGCATCATCTGCCCGCAGGAGCGGGTGGAAATCAGCCACTTGGGCATGGCCGAGCAACCCACCAACAACGCCCCGCGGATCGGCGCCGCCCTGAGCCTGGACGAGCTGGAAAAGGCCCACATCGGTGCGGTCCTGGCCACCAGCGACACCCTGGATCAAGCCGCCAAGACCCTGGGTATCGACGCGTCGACGCTGTACCGCAAACGCAAACAGTACAACCTGTGAGCAACACCCTATGAAGTTAGCGATGAAACTGCGCACCCGGCTGTTTCTGAGCATCTCGGCCCTGATCACCGTGGCCCTCTTGGGCCTGGTGCTCGGGCTGGTCAGCGTGATGCAGATGGCCAGCACCCAGGAATCGCTGATCCGCAACAACTTCATCACCCTGGACCTGGGCCTCAAGCTGCGCCAGACCCTGGGCGACCAGCTGATCATCATGCTCGGCAAGCAGCCGGACCGCGCCGCCCTGGAAACCTCCCGGCAGCACTATCTGGAACTGCTCGACGAAGGCATCGCCCATGATCGGCAGACCCAGGTACAAAGTGGCTTCCAGCAGGCCCGTAGCGACTACCTGAGCTTCTACCAAGCCTTCGAGCGCAACAGCACCGCAAGCGGGCTGCATGACAACAACGAGCTGACCGAGCGCTTCAACGCCTTGCGCGGCGGGCTGATCAACGAACACAAGCGCGCCCTGGACAACATCAGCCAGGTGGAGCAGCAGGCCCGCAACCGTGCATGGCTGGTGGCCGGCCTGCTGGGCCTGGTGGCCCTGGCGGTGCTGATCATCGGCTTCGTCACAGCCCATGCCATCGCCCGGCGCTTTGGCGGGCCGATCGAAGCCCTGGCCAAGGCTGCGGACAAGATTGGCGAAGGCAATTTCGACGTCACCCTGCCCATTTCAGCGGCGGCGGAGATGAACCTGCTGACCCGACGCTTCGGCATCATGGCCGAGGCCCTGCGCCAGCATCAGGCAACCAATGTCGATGAGCTGCTGGCCGGCCAGCAGCGCCTGCAGGCCGTGCTCGACAGTATTGACGACGGCTTGCTGATGATCGACCGCCAGGGCCGCCTGGAACACCTCAACCCCGTGGCCCAGCGCCAGCTGGGCTGGGACCAGGAGCGCCTCGGCCAGGGCCTGGGCAGCGCCCTGCAACGCCCGGAGCTGGATGAGCAGCTACAGCTGGTATTGCGCGGCGGCAATCTGGAACGGGCGCCGGACGACCTGGATATCGAGGTCGACGGCGAGTCGCGCCTGCTGACCTACAGCCTGACCCCCGTCAGCCATACCCAGGGCCATATTCTCGGCGCCGTGATGGTGCTGCACGATGTCACCGAGCAACGGGCGTTCGAACGAGTGCGCAGTGAGTTCGTGCTGCGCGCCTCCCACGAACTGCGTACCCCGGTCACCGGCATGCACATGGCCTTCGGGCTGCTTCAGGAACGCCTGCACTTTCCCGAGGAGTCCCGGGAAACCGACCTGCTTAATACGGTCAACGAGGAAATGCAGCGCCTGATGCAGTTGATCAACGACCTGCTGAATTTTTCCCGCTATCAGAACGGCCTGCAGAAACTCACCCTCGCTCCCTGCCCCCTGGAAGAACTGCTGGTGCAGGCCCAGGGCCGCTTCAGCGAGCAGGCCCAACAGCAGGGCATCGACCTGCTGCTGGAGATCCAGGCGCCGTTGCCACGGCTGCATGCCGACCGCGCACAACTGGAGCGGGTGCTGGACAACCTGATCGACAACGCCTTGCGCCACACCGCCAGCGAGGGCCAGATCCGCCTGCAGGCGCGGCGCCATGGCGAGCGGGTGATCGTCAGCGTCGAAGACAATGGCGAGGGTATCGCCTATGGCCAGCAAGGGCGGATCTTCGAACCTTTCGTCCAGGTGGGCCGCAAGAAGGGCGGTGCCGGCCTCGGGCTGGCGCTGTGCAAGGAGATCGTCCAGTTGCATGGCGGGCGCATGGGCGTCTACTCAAGGCCCGGGCAGGGCACCCAGTTCTATCTGGCCCTGCCGCTCTAGGGCTTCATGCTTCATCATCCAGGCGCCTGGCCACCAGCCGTCGGCCACGGGTAATCAACTCAGTGAACTGCAAGGCACTCAGGGCATGGGCGAACAGCCAGCCCTGGCCGAAGCTCACGCCCTCGCTGCTGAGCAGCAGCGCCTGGTCCTCGAACTCGATACCCTCGGCAATCACCTTGAGTTTCAATGCGTGGGCCATGCGAATGATGTGCGGCGCCACGCCGCTGCTGGCGGCATCGTGCCCCAGGGCATCGATGAACGCCTTGTCGATCTTCAGGCAATCCACCGGCAGGCTCTGCAGGTAGGCCAGGCTGCAATAGCCGGTGCCGAAATCGTCGATCAGCACCTGATGCCCGACATCGCGCAGGGCCTGCAGGTTGTTGCGCGCCACCACCACATCGATCAGCCCACGCTCGGTGACCTCGAAGGCGATCTGCCGGGCCGCTACCCGATGCGTCGCCAGCAGCCGCGCCATGACCATGCCGATCCGCGGGACCATCACGTCGCAGGCCGCCAGGTTGACTGAGATGTACAGCTGGGGATTGGCCCGTAGCACATGCCCCAGTTGCTCCAGCAGGCGCTGCAGGACGAAGTCGGTGATCTGGCGGATCTGCCCGGTGTTCTCCGCCAGCGGGATGAACAGGTCGGGGCTGGTCAGGGTGCCGTCCGGGCGGCGCCAGCGCAGCAGGGCCTCGGCCCCCACGCAGAGCCGGCTACTGAGATCGAAGATCGGCTGGTACAGCACCTGCAGCTCGCCGCGGCGCAGGGCCCCTTGCAGCTCCGCCCCCAGGGACTGGCGCTGGCGGACCAACTGATACACCAACCCACCGATGAACAGCGCCAGCACCAGGCTGGAGGGCAGCAACCACCACCAACCGTCGAGCACTTCGCCCTGCAGGCTGGCGCGAGGGGTGATCAGCACCAGTTGGTACTCGGGGTTGCGAGTGGGCATGCGATAGATCAGCAGGTCCGGGGTGACCTGCAAGGGCCCGTCGCGGCCCCCCCGCCAAGGCTGTGCGGGGGGCCAGGCATGGGCCGGGCCGAGCACCGGTATCGCCCGGGCACCATGATCCACCACCACCATCAGGCTGCCACCGGGAGGCAGATCGACCACATCGGTCAGGTGCCCGCGGGAAGTGGCCACGCGAAAGTTGCCGCGACCCAGCATCAGCGCAGCAAGGTTCTCATTGGGCTGGGTCGAGGTGTTGAGCCAGTAGCTGTAGGTCGGCCCGCGGATATCCGGCGGCCTGGCCGCCGGCAGGAGGTTCTGCCGTGGCCAGTTGGAACAAGTGTGGGTGGCGTCCCTGTAGGCCGCTTCATAAATGAAGCGATAGCTGTAGCTGACCTGCTGCAGAGCTGCGATGAGATCGGCGTTGCACTCGCGCAGCGGCTGCGCCTCCAGCACGTCGAGACCTTCGCGCAGTTGCCCGAACAACTGCTCCAGCCGCTCCAGGAAACGCTGCCCCTGGGCGTTCATCTGCTCGCTTTCCCGTTGCTGGACCTGGTGCATGGCCAGCCCGGCGCTGCCCAGCAGCAAAATCACCGCACTCAGCACAGCCGCCAGCATCGCCAGCGTCCAGGGGCGATGGAACCAGGTACGCAAGGGCTCGCGAGCGGCCGGCATCATGGGAGATCCGAAGGATTACCAATGAGTTATAGCAACTGATTGGACAATCGGCCCCAACCGTCCGGCGGCGTCATTATTTTGTCTGGTTGAGCACCATCAGGATGGCCGCGCTTTCTGCGTCCGGCGTACCATCGAAACGCCCCGGCCGGTAGTGCATCTGGAATGCGGCCAGGACGTTACGGGTCGCCTTGTCCAGCTCGCCGGTCTGCGGCGTGGCGTAACCCAGCTGGGCCAGTTGCTGCTGGTACCAACCGATGCTCGGCGGGCTCACGGTAAAGAACGCCTGCTGGCGTGCCACTGCCTGGGCATCGGGCCACAGTCCCAGGCCGGCCTCGGCCAGGCGTTTCCAGGGAAACAACGGGCCCGGATCCAGCTTGCGCATGGGGGCGATATCGCTGTGGCCAATGATGTGGCGCGGCGAGATGTTGTTGCGCTTGCTGATGTCCTTGAGCAGCACGATCAGGTTCTGGATCTGCGCTTCGCTGTAGGGGTACCAGAGCCGCCCGCTGGGGCCATCGCGGAACCCCGGGTTGACGATCTCGATGCCAATGGAACTGGAGTTGAGCCAGGTCCGACCCTGCCACTGGCTGTCACCGGCATGCCAGGCACGGTATTGCTCGTCCACCAGCTTGTAGATGGTGGCGGACTTGTCATCGCCGATCAGGTAGTGGCTGCTGACCTGGCCATGGGTCAACAGGGCCAGGGAGCGCTCCAGCGATGCCGAGGTGTAGTGGACGATGATGAACTGGGCGCGTTGATCGTAATTGACCGACGGGTGGCTGGTGTCGATGCGCGGGCCGCTGGCGCAGCCGGCGAGGATCAGCAGGGAGAGGGCAAGAGCAAGAAGTTTCATGGCAAAAGGCAGTACGCTGAAGACGATAATGCAACAGTGTAACGTACTGCCCTGGCGATCATGGGCAAAACAGCGCTTTCATTCAGCAAAGTGCTGGCTCCTCAACCAGCTTCCACCCGGTTACGGCCGGCATCCTTGGCCCGGTACAGCGCCTGATCGGCTCTTTTGATCACCAGATCGCTGCGATCACCGGCCTTGAACGCACTCAGCCCGACGGACACGGTGATGGTCACCGGCTCGCCCTTGAAATGGAACGGGCACGCCTCGATTGCCGCGCGCAGGGCTTCCACAATGCGCACGCCCACCGGCCAGGGGGTGTTGGGCAGCAGCAGAACAAACTCCTCGCCACCGAAACGTGCGATGAAATCGCTGCCTCGCAGGCGTTTGCGCAGTACGTTGGCGATGATCTTCAACACCTTGTCACCGGCCAGGTGACCGTAGTTGTCGTTGATCCGCTTGAAATGATCGAGATCGAGCATGGCCAGCAGCAGGCTGTTGCCATGTTGTTGCCATTGGCCGACTTCATGTTCCAGGCGTTCGCTCCAGGCAGCCCGGTTGGGCAGGCCGGTGAGCGGATCGATCAGCGCCTTCTGCCGCTGCTCTTCCAGGTGCTCACGGTAGCCCTGGGCTTCCTGCTCCATGCTCGAAACCCGCTCCGCCAGGCTTTGCAGGCGGGCGGCCACTTCCCGTTCACGCTCGTCGCGCTGCTTCTGGTGGTGGTCCATGGTGCCCAGCAGGCCTTCCAGGTGGCTTTCCAGCACTTGCTTGAGGTCATCCAGGTCGGCGGCCTCCTGCACGCTGCTTTGCAGGCCGTCGACCTGTTCACGGATCTGGCTGTCCATGGCCCGTGCCGCCGAACTGCTGTCGGCATGGCCGTCGCTGGCCGCCTGCAGGTTGCTCTGGAAGGCCTCCAGGCGCTCGTTGAGCTGCTTGAGATAGGTCTCGAACTCATGCTGGCCGGAGTCGGTGATGGCCAGCATCAACACCGCCAGATCGTCGAGGATCGGCAGCAATTCGTACCAGTTCAACCCATGCTGCAGACGATCGCGCATGGCCTCGGCCTGTGGCCGGTGGCGCTCCGGCAGGCTCAGGTCGTCGAGCAGCCCCAGCAAGGTGTGCTCGATGTGCTTGGCCACCGAACTGTAGGAGGGCTCGGGCGAATCCGGCAGAGCGTAGAGCACATCGTGCTCCGACTGCTCCGGATCGATGGCGGCCAGGGCCTCGGCCATGACTGCCGGCAGGGGCAGGCTGTCCAGCAGCACTGCCGGGGAAACCGTCGGCAGGGGCAACAACTCGTCGGGATTGAGCGCGGCTTCGGCGACAGGCGCTGGCGGCGAATCGGAAGCGGCGACCACCCCGGGATCGACGGGCGCTTGTGGCTCCGCGACAGGCGAAATGGTTGCTTGAGGTTCGACCTCGATAGCGGGTACAGGCTCGACGGGCTTCTCCTGCACCAGTACCGGAGGCACGAACGCCACCACCGGGGCCGGAGCGGGCACTGCAGCAACCTCCGGCTCGTCGCTGGCAACCGGCTGGGCAACCGGCTCAGGTTCGAGCTGCACTTCGGGCTGTGCCGGGGCGGGCGCGGCAGGCGCCGAAACCGCCTCAGGCAAGGCCTGGGTCGGCGTCTGATAGTGCTCGCGCGCGCCATCCTCCGGGGCCGGGGCTTCATCGGCTTGTGGATGAGCCTCCGCCGCGGCGGCCGGGAGCGGCGGATTCGTCGCAACGGCTTCCTCCGCCGGGGCTGGCGTCTCGCTCGCCTCGCGGCTGCCGAACAGGCGCTGCAACAGGCTTGGGCGGTCGGGTTCGGCCGGGGTTTCCAGCTGGCTCAGGGCCTTGCCCTGCAGGCTGCTCAGTTCGCCGAGCAGCAAGGGAATTTCCCGCGCCTGGCCAACCCGGCCATCCAGTTGCTTGGCAAAGGCTTTCAGCGGACGGCTGACCTCCCGGGGCAGGGGCAGGGACTGCAACTGGCTGACCAGCGCCGTCAGCGCGCTGCTCATCTGCTCGACCCGGGTTTCCCGCCGCTGCTCGGAGTCCAGCACGGCTTTTTCCAGGCGCGGCAGCAGGGCAGCAAGCCCGGCGTCCATGTCGTCGGTGCGTACCACCTCGCGCATTTCCTTCATGCACTGGTCGACCGCGCGATCGGTGCCCTCCGCCGCCAGGGTGCTGCGTACCAGGCCACGACGCAGCAAGTCGAGACGGGCCGCCCATCGGCGTTCGAGCTTTTCCTGCTGTTCGATACTTTTGAGGTATTTCTCTTTCCAGCGATTGGCGTCGTCGCTCATTCATCGGTTCCGCGAGGGGCAGGACTCAACGCGGGCAATGCATCAGCCGTGAGCGAACCCGGCAGACGAATCTCTACCGCGACCGGCAGGTGATCGGATATGGGTTGGGCCAGGACCTCCACGCGCTCCAGGGTCAGGCTGGGGCTGAGCAGAATATGGTCCAGGCAACGTTGCGGACGCCAGCTGGGGAAGGTCGCCTGCAGTTGCGGCGCCAAGAGGCTGAGGTCCCTTAGAGGGGAATGCTCCAGCAGGTCGCTGGCGTGGGTGTTCATGTCCCCCATCAGCACCTGATGCTTGTAGCCGCCGATCAACTCGCGGATGTACGCCAGTTGCCGGGTTCGGGTGCGGGCACCGAGCGCCAGATGCATCATCACCACCACCAGTGCCTCGGGACCCTCGCCAAAACGCACGAGGATCGCGCCGCGCCCCTTGGGGCCAGGCAGCGGGTGGTCTTCGATGGCCCAGGGGCGCAGGCGGCTGAGCACGCCATTGCTGTGCTGAGCCAGGCGTCCCAGGTTGCGATTGAGCTGTTGGTACCAGTAGGGGAAGGCGCCCAGTTGGGCCAGGTGTTCCACCTGATTGACGTAGCCGGAGCGCAGGCTGCCGCCATCGGCCTCCTGCAGAGCCACCAGGTCGAAATCGCCAAGCAGGTTGCCGATTTTCTGCAGATTGTCGGCACGCCCATGATGGGGCAGCAGGTGCTGCCAACCACGAGTCAGGTAATGGCGATAACGTTCGGTGCTGATACCGACCTGGATATTGAAACTGAGCAAGCGCAGACGACTGTCTGCCGGCAGGCCGGACGACGCCAAATGGTGCTCGTTGACCTGCGGATCATGCAGGCCAACGATGCGTTCCGAGCTCCAGCGCGGCATGGCGGCGGGCGCTTACTTGGCTGCGCGCTCTTTGGCGATCAACTGGTCAGCCACGCTCAGCGCGCCTTCAGGACCACCGGCGGTGCCCAGGTCGAAACGATACTTGCCGTTGACCACCATGGTCGGTACGCCGGTGATCTGGTAGGCCTGGGCCTTTTTCTTGGCGTCTTCGACCTTGCCTTTGACGGCGAAGGAATTGTAGGTGCTCAGGAACTTGTCCTTGTCGACGCCTTCGCCAGCCAGGAACTCGGCCATCTCTTCAGGAGTAGCGAGTTTCTTGCCGCCATGGATGGCCTCGAATACGGCCTTGTGCACCTTGTGCTCGACACCCATGGCTTCAAGGGTGATGAACAGTTGGCCATGGATGTTCCAGATACCGCCGAACATGGCCGGGATACGGACGAAGTTGACGTCGGCCGGGAGTTTTTCAGCCCAGGGATTGATGGTGGGTTCAAAAGCGTAGCAGTGCGGGCAGCCATACCAGAACAGCTCAACCACTTCGATCTTGCCTGGCACGGCAACCGGAACGGCGCTGCTCAACTCGACATATTGTTTACCGGCTTCAAGCGGTTCGGCCGCTTGAGCGGTCACGCCAAACAGGCTGGCGGTGACGAGTGCGGCGCTGAGAATCAGATTACGCATGCTTTACTCCTGGACAATTTTGGCGCCTCGCTCGACCTGAATTCGGCCAGGTCTTGGCGGGCTTGAGTTCGCTAGTGTAGCGGCAGACGCCATAAAAAAGGGCGGCCTGAGCCACCCTTTATGCTTGCACCGTCAGATTAATCGATCATTAACGTTGCCGTGGCTTAGCACCTTGGGCAACGCTGATCGAGCCGGCCTCAGTGCAGGCCCTGAATATAGCTGGACACCGCTTCGATGTCTTTGTTGCTCAGCTTGCCAGCGATGCTGCGCATCACCAGGGTATCGCCGTCGTTGGTACGGTTGCCTTCGCGGAAGTCGGTCAGTTGCTTGGCCACGTACTGTGCGTGCTGGCCGCCCAGATGGGGGAAGCCGGCTGCTGCGTTACCCGCACCGTTTGGCGAGTGGCAACCGGTGCAGGCAGGCATGCCCTGGTCGAGCTTGCCGCCACGGAACAGTTCTTCACCACGGGCCACGACTTTAGGATCTGCTGCGCCGACGCTGCCTTTCTGGCTGGCGAAGTAGGCGGCGATGTCAGCCAGGTCCTGATCGCTCAGGTTGGTCAACAGGCCTGTCATCTCCAGCACCTGGCGCTTGCCGGACTTGATATCGTGCAACTGCTTGTTCAGGTACTTTTCCCCCTGACCCGCCAGCTTGGGAAAGTTTGGCGCCATGCTGTTCCCATCAGGGCCGTGGCAAGCACCACAGACTGCGGCTTTCGCCTGACCGGCAGCAGCGTCGCCTGCGGCATGGGCGACACCTGTGATGCCCAAGGTCAACAGCAGACTCACGAGTAATTTGTTCATCAGCTAATCCAACTACGGCTAAGGGTTAAGAGTTATGGACCGGGATCACTCGCTCATCCAATGGATGATGACTCGGTAATCCTCGGCACTGCAGTCCATGCACAAACCACGCGGCGGCATCGCCTTGAAACCCTGGGTCACGTGTTGCACCAGCGTCTCCATACCTTGCGCCAACCTCGGCGCCCAAGCTTCCTGGTCGCCCTTGCGGGGCGCCGTGGGTAGTTGGCCGGAATGACAAGCCCCACAAACACGGTTGTACACAGCTTCCGGATCCTGTGTAGCCTGAGCGCCGTAAAACGGCATCAAGACACCGGCAGCTAGCAGCCATTTCGTCATAAAACGACCTTTTCAGGGTTGAGAGCGTGGTGCGTTCTAATGCGCATTCAAGGTTTATCGCTCTCGTGAACTTCATCCTACGCTGGGACAAAGCGCACACAAAATCTGCGGCATTATATACTGGCGTTACTGAAACGGAAACGACACCGCTCGCCGCGTCCACTCTCGGCATCGCCCCAATCGGAAATCCCATGCAACTCAAGAACCCCATCCTCGGTCTGTGCCAACAGGCTACGTTCATGCTCAGCGCCGCCAAAGTCGATCAATGCCCTGACGATGAAGGCTTCGAAGTGGCCTTTGCCGGGCGTTCCAACGCCGGCAAATCCAGCGCCCTGAACACCCTGACCCACGCCAGCCTGGCACGCACCTCGAAAACTCCGGGTCGCACGCAGTTGTTGAACTTCTTCAAGCTAGACGACGATCGCCGTCTGGTCGACCTGCCGGGCTACGGTTACGCCAAAGTGCCAATCCCGCTCAAGCAACACTGGCAGCGTCACCTGGAAGCCTACCTGGGCAGCCGCGAGAGCCTTAAGGGCCTGATCCTGATGATGGATATCCGTCATCCCATGACCGACTTCGACCTGCTGATGCTGGACTGGGCGGTCGCCAGCGGCATGCCGATGCACATCCTGCTGACCAAGGCCGACAAACTGACCTACGGCGCGGCCAAGAACACCCTGCTCAAGGTGCAGTCGCAGATACGCAAGGGCTGGGGCGAAGCCGTCACCATCCAACTGTTCTCGGCCCCCAAGCGCATGGGCCTGGAAGAGGCCTACACCGTGCTGGCGGGCTGGATGGAACTGGCCGACAAAGGCGCCGAAGCCGAGGCCTGAGAGACGTAGGGAAAATTGCCTGGGGGATGATCAGGCAAGGCAAAAGCGCGGTGCGAAAGCGGAGTTTACTGGCTGTAAATGAGCATTTCGCGCCGCGCTTTTAACGCCGCATGATCATTTCCCAGGCGGTTTTCAGGCAAAAAAAACCCCGGACTTCGTATGGGGAGGGGGAAGTTCGGGGTTCAAGTTCTAGACCGCTAGGGCGGGGTCCAGATATCTGCCAACACTTAACACAACATAGGAGCATCGAAGGGCTTCACCAGCCATTCAGTAACTCTGAGTGGGCGTTCACCTATTTAGTTCCGGCCGGTTGCAAAAACTATTGGCAATAATCGATGAAATTTTCGGTGCTAATAGCTCTTCGCTAGTTTTTGCCGCGACACTATGCCGCGGCAAAAACACCTGAAAAGTGCCCTTAATGGGCCTCATCCCAGTTATTTCCCACCCCCACTTCCACCAATAACGGTACATCCAGGGTTGCGGCACCGCTCATGTGCCCGCGAATTTCCTCACGAACCTGGTCCACCAGGTCCTCGCGCACTTCCAGCACCAGTTCGTCGTGCACCTGGAGAATCACTCGGGCATCCAGCCCCGAGGACGCCAGCCAGTTGTCCACGGCCACCATGGCTTTCTTGATGATGTCTGCCGCGGTGCCCTGCATCGGCGCATTGATCGCGGTGCGTTCGGCGCCGGCGCGCTCCTGTGGCTTGTTGGAGTTGATCTCCGGCAGGTACAGGCGGCGACCGAAGATGGTCTCGACATAACCCTGGTCCGCGGCCTGGGCGCGGGTGCGGTCCATGTACTCGCGAACCCCCGGGTAACGCGCGAAGTAGGTGTCGATATAGGCCTTGGCCTGCTTGGTATCGACACCGATGTCCTTGCCCAGCTTCTGCGCGCCCATACCGTAGATCAGGCCGAAGTTGATGGCCTTGGCGCTGCGGCGCTGATCGGAAGTGACGTCCTTGAGCTCGACCTTGAACACCTCGGCCGCCGTGGCGGTGTGCACGTCCAGGTTGTTGCGAAAGGCGTTGAGCAAACCTTCATCGCGGGACAGGTGCGCCATGATCCGCAACTCGATCTGCGAATAGTCCGCTGCCAGCAGCTTGTAGCCCGGCGGCGCGATGAAGGCCTGGCGAATGCGCCGGCCTTCAGCGGTACGTACCGGAATGTTCTGCAGGTTCGGATCGCTGGAGGACAGCCGGCCGGTGGACGCTACCGCCTGATGATAGGAGGTATGGATGCGCCCGGTACGCGGGTTGATCTGCTCCGGCAGGCGGTCGGTATAGGTGCTTTTCAGCTTGCTCATGGAACGGTACTGCATCAGCACCCGCGGCAGCGGATAGTCGTCTTCCGCCAGCTTGGCCAGCACCTCTTCAGCCGTGGATGGCTGGCCCTTGGCAGTCTTTTTCAGCACCGGCAGGCCGAGCTTGTCGTAGAGGATGCTGCCCAGCTGCTTGGGCGAGCCCAGGTTGAACTCCTCGCCGGCGATCTCGAAGGCTTCGCGCTCCAGGGCGACCATCTTGTCCCCCAGTTCGATGCTCTGCACTCCCAGGAGCTTGTCGTCCACCAGTGCTCCCTGGCGCTCGATGCGCGCCAGGACCGGCACCAAAGGCATTTCGATATCGGTGAGCACGCTGGCCAGGCTCGGTATCGCGGACAGCTTGTCGAACAGGACCTGGTGCAGGCGCAGGGTCACGTCGGCATCTTCCGCGGCGTAGGGGCCGGCCTGCTCAAGGGGAATCTGGTCGAAGGTCAACTGCTTGGCACCCTTGCCAGCGATGTCCTGGAAACTCACAGTGCTGTGGTCCAGGTACTTCTGCGCCAGGCTGTCCATGTCATGGCGGGTGGCGGTGGAGTTGAGCACGTAGGATTCGAGCATGGTATCGAAGGCCACGCCGCGCACAGTGATGCCATTGGCCTGGTCGCCGCCGATGGCGCAGTTGGCCAGGATGTTCATGTCGAACTTGGCGTGCTGGCCGACCTTGAGCAGCTTGGGATCTTCCAGCAAGGGCTTGAGGGCCAGCAGTACGCTGTCGCGATCCAGCTGTGCCGGCGCGCCCATGTAGGAGTGGGTCAGGGGAACATAGGCCGCTTCGCCGGCCTTGACCGAGAAGGACAGGCCCACCAGTTGCGCCTGCTGCGCATCGATCCCGGTGGTTTCGGTATCGAAGGCAATCAGCTTGGCGCCCTTGAGTTTCTCCAGCCAGGCATCGAAACGCTCCTGGTCGAGGATGGTTTCGTACTGCAGCTCCAGCGGAGCTTGCTCCACAGCCTGCGGCGGCGGCACGGCGGCGGGTGTCGCCTCAGCGCCGCTGAGCTCGACACGCTTGGCATCGCGCTGCAACTCGTCGAGCCAGCTCTTGAACTCCAGCAGGCTGTAGAGCTCCACCAGCTTCTCGCGGTCCGGCTCGCCCAGGTGCAGGTCGTCGAGCCCGACATCCAGCGGCACGTCGACCTTGATGGTCGCCAACTGATAGGAGAGGAAGGCCATTTCCTTGTGTTCTTCGAGCTTGGCCGGCAAGGTCTTGGCCCCGCGGATCGGCAGGGTCGGTACGATATCGAGCTGTTCGTACAGCTCCTTCAACCCGCCATTGACCCCGACCAGCAGGCCGGAAGCGGTCTTCGGACCAATGCCCGGCACCCCGGGAATGTTGTCGGAAGAGTCGCCCATCAGCGCCAGGTAATCGATGATCTGCTCGGGAGCGACGCCGAATTTCTCCTTCACGCCTTCCACATCCATGCTGCTACCGGACATGGTGTTGACCAGGGTAATGTGCCCGTCCACCAGCTGTGCCATGTCCTTGTCGCCAGTGGAAATCACCACCGAGCGGTCCGCTGCCGCGCTGCTGCGGGCCAGGGTGCCGATCACGTCATCGGCCTCGACCCCTTCCACGCACAACAAGGGGAAACCCAGGGCGATCACGCTGGCGTGCAACGGCTCGATCTGCACCCGCATGTCGTCGGGCATGCTCGGACGGTTGGCCTTGTATTCGGCATACATGTCATCGCGGAAGGTCCCGCCCTTGGCATCGAAGACCACGGCGAACGGGCTGTCCGGGTACTGTTTGCGCAGGCTCTTGAGCATGTTCAACACGCCCTTGACCGCGCCGGTAGGCAGGCCTTTGGAGGTGGTCAGCGGTGGCAGCGCGTGGAACGCGCGGTACAGATATGAAGAACCGTCCACCAGGACGAGGGGGGCTTGGCTCATGAGCGGGATCAACCTTTTCGGCGGGTCCGGCGCTAGAATAGCGGGACCGTTGACGACAAAGGGACAAGGTTATCATGCGCACACTAAATCGCTTGCTGCTGACCGGCTTGATTGCAATCGCTCCATTGGCCGCGATCGCCGCAGAAGATGCGCCATCAGCGGACCCGGAAGTAACCATTCGCACGGAAGGCGACAAGACCATCCAGGAATACCGGCAAAATGGCTTCCTGTATGCCATCAAGATCACGCCAAAGGGCGGCAAACCCTACTTCCTGGTGCGTGCCGATGGCTCGGACGGCAACTTCATCCGTTCGGATCAGCCGGATATGCTGATCCCTTCGTGGAAAATCTTTGAGTGGTAAACCACTCCGACTTCAACTCAATGGCGCTGGCTGGATAGCAGCGCCCGTACTGGCAGTTTTTAACCATGTCTGTGTTCACCCCCCTGGCTCGGCCCGAGCTGGAAACCTTTCTCGCCCCGTATGGGCTCGGCCGC
The DNA here is from genome assembly GCF_032424515.1 of Pseudomonas sp. JV245A. Lineage (NCBI taxonomy): Bacteria > Pseudomonadati > Pseudomonadota > Gammaproteobacteria > Pseudomonadales > Pseudomonadaceae > Pseudomonas > Pseudomonas sp. JV245A. Next base: position 924 of record NZ_VYKE01000099.1, on the reverse strand, counting down.
CTGCTTGATTTCCAGGGGATCGCCGCTGGTAGCGAAAACACCAACTTCTTCATCAGCCTGGAACAGGGCGAGTTCGTCCTGACCCTGGTGGAACGTGGCCCGGTCCAGGAAATGCCGTTCTTCATTGAACTGCTGGACGTGCTGCACCAGGCCAACCTGCCAGTGCCCTATGCCCTGCGCACCACCGACGGCGTCGCCCTGCGCGAACTGGCGGGCAAGCCGGCACTGTTGCAACCGCGACTGGCGGGCAAGCACATCAAGCAGGCCAACGCCCAGCACTGTGCCCAGGTCGGTGAACTGCTCGGCCACCTGCACGTGGCCACCAAGGACCACATGATCAAGCGCAAGACCGATCGCGGCCTGGACTGGATGCAGGAAGAGGGCAGGCAACTGCTGTCGCACCTGGCCCCCACGGCCCAGGACCTGCTGCAACGGGCCCTGGATGAAATCGCCGCTCAGAAGGTGAAGATCCTCGCCCTGCCCCGGGCCAACATCCACGCCGATCTGTTTCGCGACAACGCCATGTTCGAAGGCACCCACCTGACCGGCCTGATCGACTTCTACAACGCCTGTTCGGGACCGATGCTCTACGACGTGGCGATCGCCCTGAATGACTGGTGCTCCGACGATGAAGGCGTACTCGACGGCCAACGGGCCCGAGCCCTGCTGGGCGCCTACGCGGCGCTGCGCCCGTTCACTGCGGCAGAGGCCGAACTCTGGCCGACCCTGCTGCGGGTGGCCTGCGTGCGCTTCTGGCTATCGCGGCTGATCGCCGCCGAGAGCTTCGCCGGGCAGGACGTGCTGATTCACGATCCGATGGAGTTCCAGCAGCGCCTGGCGCAGCGGCAACAGGTCAGCATCGCGCTGCCGTTCGCCCTGTAAACGCTTCGCGGGCAAGCCCGCTCCTACAGAGATGCGCCCAAC
>NZ_VYKE01000098.1:0-21885 GCF_032424515.1 Pseudomonas sp. JV245A | reverse complement strand
GGCCCGCATGCGCCCGCTGCAGGTGTTCGCCAACCCGCAGAAGTGGTTCGAGCTGGACGCCGAGATCGACTGCCCGCTGAGCGATCTGGACGTGATCCTGATGCGCAAGGACCCGCCCTTCGACATGGAGTTCGTCTACTCCACCTACCTGCTGGAACAGGCCGAAAGCGCTGGCGTGCTGGTGGTCAACAAGCCCCAGAGCCTGCGTGACTGCAACGAAAAGCTGTTTGCCACGCTGTTCCCCCAGTGCACCCCGCCCACCGTGGTCAGCCGCCGCGCCGACGTGCTGCGCGAGTTCGCGGCCCAGCATGGCGATGTGATCCTCAAGCCCCTGGATGGCATGGGCGGCACCTCGATCTTCCGCCACCGCGCGGGTGATCCGAACCTGTCGGTGATCCTGGAAACCCTGACCGTGCTCGGCAGCCAGCAGATCATGGCCCAGGCCTACCTGCCGGCGATCAAGGACGGTGACAAGCGCATCCTGATGATCGACGGCGAACCGGTGGATTACTGCCTGGCGCGCATCCCCGCCGCCGGTGAAACCCGCGGCAACCTGGCGGCCGGCGGTCGTGGCGAAGCCCGCCCGCTGAGCGACAAGGACCGCTGGATCGCCGCCCAGGTCGGCCCGACCCTGCGGGCCAAGGGCCTGCTGTTCGTCGGCCTCGACGTGATCGGCGAACACCTGACGGAAATCAACGTCACCAGCCCCACCTGCATCCGTGAAATCGACAACGCCTTCGGCACCAACATCGGCGCGATGCTGATGGATGCCATCGATCAGAAGCTCAAGGCCAAGTGATGTAGAACAACCAAGCACAAACCAACATTGCGTTATCATGCGCCGCCTGTGAAACCGTGATGTTGGTTGTGTGATGCCTCCTGTGATGTCGAACTGCCGATGAGCCTCCCGTCCGATCTGCCCCCCGAGCTTGCCCATAGCGGCGTGCGTGCGGCCGATCGCCTGGGTTTTACCCTGTTCCTGGCGGCGCTCCTGCACCTGGCACTGATCCTCGGCCTGGGTTTTTCCTTCGCCGAGCCCAAGGCCATCAGCAAGACCCTGGAAATCACCCTGGCCACCTTCAAGAGTGAGACCAAACCGAAGAAGGCCGACTTCCTCGCCCAGGACAACCAGCAGGGCAGCGGCACCCTGGACAAGAAGGCCATTCCGAAAACCACTGAAGTCGCACCGTTCCAGGACAACTCGGTGAAGAAGGTCACGCCGCCGCCCTCGGTCAAGCCCGAGGTCAAGGACACCGCCCCCAAGGCCGCCGTGGCCACCACCGCGCCCAAGCCGAAAAAGACCGTCACCCAGCGTGAAGAGGTCAAGAAAGACCCGACGCCCAAGGCCCCCACTCCGACGTTCGACAGCTCGCAACTGTCCAGCGAGATTTCCAGCCTGGAAGCCGAGCTGGCCAACGAACAGCAGTTGTATGCCAAACGCCCGCGCATCCACCGCCTCAGCGCCGCCTCTACCATGCGCGACAAGGGCGCCTGGTATAAGGACGAATGGCGCAAGAAGGTCGAGCGCATCGGCAACCTCAACTACCCCGAGGAAGCCCGGCGCAAGCAGATCTACGGCAACTTGCGGCTGATGGTCTCGATCAACCGTGACGGCTCGCTGTATGAAGTGCTGGTGCTGGAGTCCTCCGGGCAACCGCTGCTGGACCAGGCGGCCCAGCGCATCGTGCGCCTGGCGGCGCCGTTCGCCCCCTTTACCGGCGACCTGTCGGACATCGACCGCCTGGAAATCATCCGCACCTGGCGCTTCGCCCGGGGCGACAAGCTTTCCAGCAACTGATCGGCCGGCAATCGTCCGCGCGACAGCGCCATGGCCGCACATCGCCAGCTTGTCAGCCGGGCCCGCCACCGCCACACTAGCGCTCATGAAAAATGTCAGCCCAAGCTATCTCAAGCATCATTTCCTGATCGCCATGCCCCATATGGCCGACCCGAACTTTGCGCAGACCTTGACCTACATCGTCGAGCACAACGCCAGTGGCGCCATGGGCCTGGTGGTCAACCGCCCCCAGGACCTGAACCTGGCCGATATCCTCGAACAATTGCGCCCTGACCAAGAGCCGTCCCTGCTGTGCCAGCACGTGCCCATTTTCAGCGGTGGCCCGGTGCAGACCGATCGCGGCTTCGTCCTGCACCCCAACGGCCCGGTCTACCAGGCCACGGTGGAACTCGAGGGGCTGTCCCTGTCCACGTCCCAGGACGTGCTGTTCGCCATCGCCGATGGCGTGGGCCCGGCCAAGAGCCTGATCGCCCTGGGCTATGCCGGGTGGGAAGCCGGGCAGCTGGAAGCCGAACTGGCGGACAACGCCTGGCTGACCTGCCCCTTCGACGCCGACATCCTGTTCAACACCAGCAGCGAACTGCGCCTGGAAGCCGCCGCCCGGCACCTGGGGGTCAACCTCAGCCTGCTCACCAGCCAGGCGGGCCACGCCTGATGGCCCTGCGACTGATCCTCGGCTTCGACTACGGCACCAAGCAGATCGGCGTTGCCGTGGGCCAGGCCATCACCGGCCAGGCCCGGGAGCTGTGCACCCTCAAGGCGCAAAACGGGGTGCCCGACTGGAACCAGGTGGAAGCCCTGATCAAGGAATGGAAGCCCGACGCCGTGGTGGTGGGCCTGCCCCTGAACATGGACGGCAGCCCCAGCGACATGTGCGTGCGCGCCGAAAAGTTCGCCCGGCGCCTGAACGGCCGCTTCAATGTGCCCTTCTATACCCACGACGAACGCCTGACCACCTTCGAGGCCAAGGGTGAACGCCTGGCCCGGGGCGGCCAGAAAGGCAGTTACCGCGACAACCCGGTGGACGCCATCGCCGCCGCCCTGCTGCTGCAAGGCTGGCTCGATGAAAACGCCGGCCTGTTGAACACCTGAGACCACATCCTGAAGATGCGCGGCCCCGGGGCTGCGCGCCTCCTGGCCCAACACCAGCCGTAAGTTCCCGCGCCCAGCTGCCCGGCAGCAGGCGCGAGCCCACGAAGGAGCCACCATGAGCCTGCCCAATCCCGCCGCCCTGATCAGCCAGATGGCCGCTGATCTCAACGCCCACCTGGCCCAGCGCGCCATCAGCGAGCCACGTTTCATCGGTATCCGTACCGGCGGCGTCTGGGTGGCCCAGGCCCTGCTGGAAGCCCTGGGCAGCGATTCGCCCCTGGGTACCCTGGACGTGTCCTTCTACCGCGACGACTTCAGCCAGAACGGCCTGCACCCGCAGGTGCGTCCTTCGGAGCTGCCGTTCGAGATCGAAGGCCAGCACCTGGTGCTGATCGACGACGTGCTGATGAGCGGCCGGACCATCCGCGCCGCCCTCAACGAACTGTTCGACTACGGCCGGCCGGCCAGCGTGACCCTGGTCTGCCTGCTGGACCTGAACGCCGCTGAACTGCCGATCCGTCCGAATGTGGTGGGCGCGACCCTGTCGCTGGCCGCCCACGAGCGGGTAAAATTGTCCGGTCCTGCGCCGCTTCAACTCGAGCTCCAAGACCTCGCCCTCTAACTCGCCCTTTTAAGAGTCCATTGCGATGACGCCTCTAGACGCCAAGCGCCCGCTGCAGCTCAACGATCAGGGCCAGCTGCGCCACTTCCTGTCCCTCGACGGCCTGAACCGCGAGCTGCTGACGGAAATCCTCGACACCGCCGACTCGTTCCTCGAAGTCGGCGCCCGGGCGGTGAAGAAAGTCCCGCTGCTGCGCGGCAAGACCGTGTGCAATGTGTTCTTCGAGAACTCCACCCGCACCCGCACCACCTTCGAACTGGCCGCCCAGCGGCTGTCGGCGGACGTGATCACCCTGAATGTCTCGACCTCTTCGGCGAGCAAGGGTGAAACCCTGCTGGACACCCTGCGCAACCTGGAAGCCATGGCCGCCGACATGTTCGTGGTGCGCCACGGCGATTCCGGCGCCGCGCACTTCATCGCCGAACACGTGTGCCCGCAAGTGGCGATCATCAACGGCGGCGACGGCCGTCACGCCCACCCGACCCAGGGCATGCTCGACATGCTGACCATTCGCCGGCACAAGGGCGGCTTCGAGAACCTCTCGGTAGCCATCGTTGGCGACATCCTGCACTCGCGAGTGGCGCGTTCGAACATGCTGGCGCTGAAAACCCTCGGCTGCCCGGACATCCGCGTGATCGCGCCGAAAACCCTGCTGCCCATCGGCATCGAGCAGTACGGGGTCAAGGTCTACACCGACATGACCGAAGGCCTGAAGGACGTGGACGTGGTGATCATGCTGCGCCTGCAGCGTGAACGCATGCAGGGCGGCCTGCTGCCCAGCGAAGGCGAGTTCTACCGCCTGTTCGGCCTGACCACCGCGCGCCTGGCCGGGGCCAAGCCCGACGCCATCGTCATGCACCCGGGCCCGATCAACCGAGGCGTGGAGATCGAATCGGCGGTAGCCGACGGCCCGCACTCGGTGATCCTCAACCAGGTGACCTACGGCATTGCAGTGCGCATGGCGGTACTGTCCATGGCCATGAGCGGGCAGACCGCCCAGCGACAATTCGAGCAGGAGAACGCCCAGTGAAGCTCAGCATTCTCGGCGCCCGCGTCATCGATCCAAGCAGCGGCCTGGATCAAACCACCGATCTGCACCTAGAAGCCGGCAAGATCGTCGCCATCGGCGCCGCGCCTGGCGGCTTCAATGCCGTTACCACCATCGACGCCAAGGGCCTGGTGGCCGCACCCGGCCTGGTGGACCTGAGCGTCGCCCTGCGCGAGCCGGGCTACAGCCGCAAGGGCAGCATTGCCAGCGAAACCCGCGCCGCAGCCGCCGGGGGCGTCACCAGCCTGTGCTGCCCGCCGCGCACCAAGCCAGTACTGGACACCTCGGCGGTGGCCGAACTGATCCTCGACCGCGCCCGCGAGGCCGGCAACAGCAAAGTGTTCCCCATTGGCGCCTTGAGCAAGGGCCTGGAAGGCGAGCAGCTTGCGGAGCTGATCGCATTGCGTGACGCCGGTTGCGTGGCCTTCGGCAACGGCCTGGAAGGTTTCCGCAGCACCCGCACCCTGTGCCGCGCCCTGGAATACGCCGCCACCTTCGACCTGACGGTGATCTTCCACTCCCAGGACCGCGACCTGGCCGAAGGCGGCCTGGCCCACGAAGGCGCCACCGCCAGCTTCCTCGGCCTGCCGGGTATCCCGGAAAGCGCGGAGACCGTGGCCCTGGCCCGGGACCTGCTGCTGGTGGAACAGAGCGGCGTGCGCGCCCACTTCAGCCAGCTGACCAGCGCCCGCGGCGTGGAGCTGATCGCCCAGGCCCAGGCCCGCGGCCTGCCGGTCACCGCCGATGTGGCGCTGTACCAGCTGATCCTGACCGACGAGGCGCTGATCGACTTCTCCAGCCTGTACCACGTGCAGCCGCCGCTGCGCTCGCGGGCCGACCGCGATGCCCTGCGCGAAGCGGTGAAGTCCGGGGTGGTGCAAGCCATTTCCAGCCATCACCAGCCCCATGAGCGGGACGCCAAGCTGGCGCCGTTCGGCGCCACCGAGCCGGGCATCAGCAGCGTCGAGCTGTTGTTGCCCCTGGCCCTGACCCTGGTGCAGGACGGCCTGCTGGACCTGCCGACCCTGCTGGCACGCCTGAGTGCCGGCCCCGCCGCGGCCTTGCGCCTGCCGGCAGGCAAGCTGGCAGCCGGTGGTGCGGCGGACCTGGTGCTGTTCGACCCGGCCAGTTCCACCGTGGCCGGCGAGCGCTGGCTGTCCAAGGGCGAAAACTGCCCGTTCCTCGGCCATAGCCTGCCGGGCGCGGTGCGCTACACCCTGGTGGACGGGCATATCAGCTATCAGGGCTGATCGCCTGGCAAACACCCTGTAGCCGCTGCCGCAGGCTGCGAACGGCGCCGAAGGAGCCGCCGCTCCTGATGGCGCCCTGCGGCAGTGGCTACAGGCTGCGCCATCACCGCCTGCGCCGATGACGGGATCAACGGCGCTTGGCGTTCTCCAGCGATACCTGATCGTTCAGGGTCCAGAAGTCGTACAGCACCCCCAGGAAGAACAGGCCGCCGGTGAACAGGTAGATCACCCCGCTCAGCCATTTGCCCTGGTACATGCGGTGCACGCCGAAAACCCCGAGGAAGGTCAGCAGAATCCAGGCCACGCTGTATTCCACCGGACCTGCGGTAAAGCGAAGGTCCGCTTCCCGGTCCATGGACGGGATCAGGAACAAGTCGATCAGCCAGCCAATGCCCAGCAGACCGAAGGTGAAGAACCAGATAGTCCCGGTCACCGGCTTGCCGTAATAGAAGCGGTGGGCCCCGGTAAAACCGAAAATCCACAACAGGTAACCGATCACCTTGCTGTGGGTGTCATGGGTGGATGCATCCTGACGATAGGTGTTCATTAAGTGCCTCTTTGCAGGTGATAGATAAATATTCTTAAAAACTTTGTGACTTTTTTACAGGCATTCGACGTGCGGGCAATGTTACCTTCTGTTCCGCCAAAGCCTTGTACTGCCTGACTTCTGACGGTTTTCTGCGTCAAGTTGCCACCTCTTTGCCGAAGTTGACCCCAAGGTTGAATCGACAAACGGCCACGGAAGTGACCTGAAAGCTGTTATAAAGTTGCGCGCTAACCAATAAGAGCCTTGCCTAATGCGTCCATTTTTCAAGACATGGCTAACCATTTGCCTATTAATGCCACTGGCCGCCCACGCCACCAACCGTGAGCAACGACTTCCCAACGTTAATGGCTACACCCCGAAACCGCACGTTTCGACGGTCACCGCCAAGAACAAGAGCACCATCAAGCACCCCACCCGCCTGAGCAAGGCCGACAGCAAGCTGGTGGCCAACAACGCCGGCCGGCCGAGCACCACGGTTCTCAGCCGCGCGGTCAATGTCCTCGGTACACCCTATCGTTGGGGCGGCAGCAGCCCAAGCAAAGGCTTCGACTGCAGCGGCCTGGTGCGCTACGCCTTCAACGATGTCGCCGCCGTGGACCTGCCACGCACCTCCAACGCCATGGCCAGCGGCCACGGGCAGAAGGTCGAACGCAAGGACCTGAAGCCGGGCGACCTATTGTTCTTCAACATCAAGAGCCGCAAGGTCAACCACGTCGCCATCTACCTGGGCGAAGACCGCTTCATCCACGCCCCGCGGCGCGGCAAGGCAGTGACCATCGATACCCTGAAGAAGCCCTACTGGCAGAGCCACTACGTGGTTGCCAAGCGGGTCCTGCCCAAGGAGCACGCGCCCCTGCGGGTCGTGCAACGCTGATACGCCGCTTCGCCGGCAAGCCGGCTCCTACACCCACCTGTAGGAACCGGCTTGCCGGCGAATGCATTTCCAGCCCCGTCAAAAGCTCTCCGGCATCCGCGCCTGCTCCCGGGCCTGATCGCGGCTGATCAGCCCCTGCCCGAGCAATGCCTTGAGGCTCATGTCCAGGGTGCGCATGCCTTGGGCGCCGCCCGTCTGGATCGCCGAATACATCTGCGCCACCTTGTCCTCGCGGATCAGGTTACGGATCGCCGGGCTGCCCAGCATGATCTCGTGCGCCGCTACCCGGCCACCGCCCACCTTCTTCACCAGCACTTGCGCGACCACAGCCTGCAGCGACTCGGCCAGCATCGAGCGCACCAGGGCCTTTTCCTCCCCCGGAAACACGTCCACCAGCCGGTCGATGGTCTTGGCCGCCGACGAGGTGTGCAGGGTGGCCAGTACCAGGTGCCCGGTTTCCGCGGCGGTCAGGGCCAGGCGGATGGTTTCCAGGTCCCGCAGTTCGCCCAGCAGGATCACGTCGGGGTCTTCCCGCAGCGCCGCACGCAAGGCCGTGGCGAAGCTCCGAGTATCGCGCTGCACTTCGCGCTGGTGCACCAGGCAGTTCTTCTGCGGATGCACGAATTCGATAGGGTCTTCGATGGTCAGGATGTGCTGCTGGCGGTGCTGGTTCAGGTGGTCGATCATCGCCGCCAGTGTGGTGGACTTGCCGCTGCCGGTGGGCCCGGTCACCAGCACCAGCCCGCGGGGCGCCTCGGTAATCTGCCGAAACACTTCCCCCAGTCCCAGCTCCTCCAGGCTCTGTACCCGCGCGGGAATCAGGCGCAGCACCGCACCGACGCCCCGGGCGTGCCGGAAGGCATTGACCCGAAACCGCGCCACACCCGGCAGTTCATGGGCGAAATCCAGGTCATTGCAGGCGGCGAATGCCTGGCGCTGAGCTTCGCTCATCAGTTCATGGATCAGCGCCTGCACCTGTGGCCCTTCCAGGGCCGGGCCCGGCAGCGGGCGAATATCGCCATCGATGCGCAACATCGGCGCCAGCCCGGCGGACAGATGCAGGTCCGAAGCGCCCCGGGAAGCGCTCAAGCGCAAGAGTTCGGTGATGTCCATAGTGCCCCCCAATTCCAGTAGAATGCCGCGAGCTTCAGACCCGCCCGCGCCTGGCAGATTCAATGGCCAGGCCGCGGACGATGCCCGACGCGACCCTTGAGCGTGGCTCGGGCCGGCGGAGAATCGAGGTCTGGTGGATTCACGCGGCAGCCGGTGGCCAGGGCCGCCGATACTTTTGAGACGAAATCGAATGTCCACGATAGCAGACAACATTTCCCAGGTAGCCGAGCGCATCCGCAACGCCTGCCAGGCCGTACAGCGCGACCCGCACAGCGTCCAGCTGCTGGCCGTGAGCAAGACCAAGCCCGCCGCCGCCCTGCGCGAGGCCCATGCCGCCGGCCTGCGGGATTTCGGCGAGAACTACCTGCAGGAAGCCCTGGGCAAACAGCAGGAACTGGCCGACCTGCCCTTGAGTTGGCACTTCATCGGCCCCATTCAGTCGAACAAGACTCGTGCCATTGCCGAGCATTTTGACTGGGTGCACTCCGTGGATCGCTTGAAAATCGCCCAACGCCTGTCCGAACAACGCCCGGCCGAGTTACCGCCACTGAACATCTGCATCCAGGTGAACGTCAGTGGCGAAGCCAGCAAGTCCGGCTGCGCCCCGGCCGACCTGCCGGCCCTGGCCAGCGCCATCGGTGCCTTGCCACGCCTGCAACTACGGGGGTTGATGGCGATTCCCGAGCCTACCGAGGACCGCGCTGCCCAGGACGCCGCCTTCGCCGCGGTACAACGCCTGAACAACGACCTGCGGGACAGCCTCAAGCTGCCCCTGGATACCCTTTCCATGGGCATGAGCCACGACCTCGAAGCGGCCATTGCCCAAGGCGCCACCTGGGTGCGGATCGGTACCGCGCTGTTTGGTGCCCGCGACTACAGTCAGTCCTGATGCGACTGACCCCGACCTCTTGTAAGGACCTGTCATGAACACGACTCGTATCGCTTTTATCGGTGCCGGCAACATGGCGGCCAGTCTCATCGGCGGCCTGCGGGCCAAAGGCCTGGAGGCCTCGCAGATCCGCGCCAGCGACCCGGGCGAGCAGACCCGAGCGAAAGTAGCGGCCGAACATGGCATCCAGGTGTTTGCCGATAACGCCGAGGCCATCGAAGGCGCCGACGTGATCGTCCTGGCGGTCAAGCCCCAGGCCATGAAAGCCGTGTGCCAAGCCCTGCGCCCGAGCCTGAAGCCGCAACAGCTGGTGGTGTCCATCGCCGCCGGCATCACCTGTTCGAGCATGAACAGCTGGCTCGGCGCCCAGCCCATCGTGCGCTGCATGCCCAACACCCCGGCACTGCTGCGCCAGGGTGTCAGCGGCCTGTACGCCACCGCCGAAGTCAGCGCCCAGCAACGCCAGCAGGCCGAGGCGCTGCTGTCCGCCGTGGGTATCGCCCTGTGGCTGGACCAGGAGCAGCAACTGGACGCAGTGACTGCCGTCTCCGGCAGTGGCCCGGCGTATTTCTTCCTGCTGATCGAAGCCATGACCGCCGCTGGCGAGAAGCTCGGCCTGCCCCGGGAAACCGCCGCCCAGCTGACTCTGCAGACCGCCCTGGGCGCCGCCCACATGGCGGTCTCCAGTGACGTTGACGCCGCCGAGCTGCGCCGCCGCGTGACTTCACCGGCAGGCACCACGGAAGCGGCCATCAAGTCATTCCAGGCCGGTGGCTTTGAAGCCCTGGTGGAAAAAGCATTGGGTGCCGCTGCGCACCGCTCGGCCGAAATGGCCGAACAACTGGGCCAATAAGGAGCCAATGATGATTGGATTGAACACCGCTGCGGTGTATGTGCTGCAAACCCTGGGCAGCCTGTACCTGCTGATCGTGCTGATGCGTTTCGTCCTGCAACTGGTGCGCGCCAACTTCTACAACCCGCTGTGCCAGTTCATCGTGCGGGCCACCCAGCCGCTGCTCAAGCCGATGCGCCGGGTCATCCCGAGCATCGGCGGCCTGGACATGTCCTCGCTGCTCCTGGCGATCCTGGTGCAACTGGCCCTGATGGCCCTGACCCTGCTGCTGACCTACGGCACCACCGGCAACCCGCTGCAACTGCTGATCTGGTCGATCATCGGCGTCACCGCGCTGTTCCTGAAGATCTTCTTCTTCGCCCTGATCATCAGCGTGATCCTGTCCTGGGTCGCCCCTGGCAGCCACAACCCCGGCGCCGAACTGGTGAACCAGATCTGCGAACCCGCCCTGGCCCCGTTCCGTCGCATCCTGCCGAGCATGGGCGGCCTGGATATCTCGCCGATCCTGGCATTCATGGTGCTCAAGCTGCTGGACATGCTGGTGATCAACAACCTGGCGGCCATGACCATGATGCCGGACATCCTGCGCCTGCTGATCTGACCCGGGCGGCCTGCATGAGTTATTTCCGCTGGGACGGTGACGATCTGATCCTCGATTGCCACCTGCAACCCAAGGCCAGCAGCGACGAGTTCGCTGGCCTGCACGGCGAGCGGTTGAAGATCCGCCTCACTGCGCCACCGGTGGAAGGCAAGGCCAATGCGCACCTGATGGCGTTCCTGGCCAAGGCCTTTGGCATTCCCAAGAGCAACGTCAGCCTGGTCAGCGGCGAGCTGAACCGGCAGAAGCGGGTGCGCCTGCAAGCGCCGAAAAAGCTGCCGGACCTGCCGGGGCTGGCTCGCCCCGCCTGATTCGCCGGCAAGCCGGCTCCTGCGCGCCATGTTCACTGCAGGAGCTGGCTTGCCAACGAACCTCCCACGTCATTTCCCGCAACGAAACACAGCCCCGGGCTTTGCTTGCCGCTGGGGGCAGCGGTCTTTAGACTTACGCCTCATTTAAATGAGAGCAGGGTCGATGCCAACTGCCTTTCCCCCCGATTCTGTTGGTCTGGTCACGCCACAAATAGCGCACTTCAGCGAACCCCTGGCCCTGGCCTGCGGGCGTGCGCTGCCGGCCTACGACCTGATCTACGAAACCTACGGTCAGCTCAACGCCAGCGCCAGCAACGCGGTGCTGATCTGCCACGCCCTGTCCGGCCATCATCACGCCGCCGGTTACCACAGCGTCGACGACCGCAAGCCCGGTTGGTGGGACAGCTGCATCGGCCCGGGCAAGCCGATCGACACCAACAGGTTCTTCGTGGTCAGCCTCAACAACCTCGGCGGTTGCAACGGCTCCACCGGCCCCAGCAGCCTCAACCCGGACACCGGCAAGCCGTTCGGCGCCGACTTCCCGGTGCTTACCGTGGAAGACTGGGTACACAGCCAGGCGCGCCTGGCGGATCGCCTGGGCATCAGCCAGTGGGCTGCAGTGATCGGCGGCAGCCTCGGCGGCATGCAGGCCCTGCAATGGACCATCACCTACCCGGACCGTGTACGGCACTGCCTGGCCATCGCCTCGGCGCCCAAGCTCTCGGCGCAGAACATTGCCTTCAACGAAGTGGCGCGCCAGGCGATCCTCACCGACCCGGAATTCCACGGCGGCTCGTTCCAGGAACAGGGGGTGATCCCCAAGCGCGGGCTGATGCTGGCGCGAATGGTGGGCCATATCACTTACCTGTCCGATGACTCCATGGGCGAGAAATTCGGCCGTGGGCTCAAGAGCGAGAAGCTCAACTACGACTTCCACAGCGTCGAGTTCCAGGTGGAAAGCTACCTGCGCTACCAGGGCGAGGAGTTCTCCGGGCGTTTCGATGCCAACACCTACCTGCTGATGACCAAGGCCCTGGACTACTTCGACCCGGCGGCCAACTGCGACGACGACCTGGCCAAGACCTTCGCCCATGCCACCGCCAAGTTCTGCGTGATGTCCTTCACCACCGACTGGCGCTTCTCACCGGCCCGCTCCCGGGAGCTGGTGGATGCATTGATGGCCGCGCGCAAGGACGTCTGCTACCTGGAGATCGACGCACCGCAGGGGCATGACGCCTTCCTGATCCCGATCCCGCGCTACCTGCAGGCGTTCAGCCACTACATGAACCGCATTACCTTGTGAGGACACGATGAGAGCCGATCTGGAAATCATCCAGGAATGGATCCCCGCCGGCAGCCGCGTCCTCGACCTGGGCTGCGGTAACGGCGAGCTGCTGAGCTGGCTGCAGGAGCACAAGCAGGTCACCGGCTATGGCCTGGAAAACGACCCGGACAACATCGCCGAGTGCGTGGCCAAGGGCATCAACGTGATCGAGCAGGACCTGGACAAGGGCCTGGGCAACTTTGCCAGCAACAGCTTCGACATCGTGGTCATGACCCAGGCCCTGCAAGCCGTGCACTACCCGGACAAGATCCTCGACGAAATGCTCCGGGTCGGCCGCCAGTGCATCATCACCTTCCCCAATTTCGGTCACTGGCGCTGCCGCTGGTACCTGGCCAGCAAGGGGCGGATGCCGGTCTCGGAGTTCCTCCCGTACACCTGGTACAACACGCCGAACATCCACTTCTGCACCTTCGAGGACTTCGAAGAACTGTGCCGAGAGCGGCAAGCCCGGGTGATCAACCGCCTTGCCGTCGATCAACAACACCGCCATGGGTGGGCCAGTAAGCTATGGCCTAATCTCTTAGGAGAGATCGGCATCTACCGCGTCAGCAGTCCCGGCCTGCAAGATCACAAGGTCGCGGTATAAACCACGTTGCATCGAGGAGAACCATCATGGGACGTCTGGTTACATTTCTACTGGCTGCCTGCCTGAGCGTCAGCGCCCTGGCGGCGGACCCGATCAAGGGCGAACGCCAGGAAGTGTTCGGTGACATCACCGTGCACTACAACACCTTCAACTCCACCTACCTGCAGCCTGATATCGCCAGGGCGGCGGAGCTGGTCCGCAGCAAGAACCAGGGCGTGATCAACGTTTCCCTGATCAAGGACGGCAAGCCGCTGGTCGGCCAGGTCAGTGGCACGGTCAAGGACCTGACCAGCAAGAGCATCCCGCTGAAATTCCGCCAGATCACCGAGCAGGGCGCGATCTACTACATCGCCCAGTTCCCGGTGGAGCAGCAGGAAAACCGTACGTTCACCATCAATGTGCAGACTGGCGGTGACACCAACAGCTTCAGCTTCAACCAAGAGCTATTCCCGGGCGAATAATGAACCTCACGCAACTCGTACTGGCCAGCCATAACGCCGGCAAACTCAAAGAACTCCAGGCCATGCTCGGCGCTTCGGTGCAATTGCGCTCGATCGGCGAGTTCAGCAGCGTCGAGCCGGAAGAAACCGGCCTGTCGTTCGTCGAAAACGCCATCCTCAAGGCGCGCAATGCCGCACGCATTTCCGGCTTGCCGGCACTGGCCGACGACTCCGGCCTGGCAGTGGACTTCCTCGGTGGCGCCCCGGGCATCTACTCGGCCCGCTACGCCGACGGCCAGGGCGACTCGGCGAACAACGCCAAGCTGCTCGAAGCCCTCAAGGATGTCCCGCAAGCCGAGCGCGGTGCGCAGTTCGTCTGCGTCCTGGCACTGGTGCGGCACGCCGACGATCCGCTGCCGATCCTCTGCGAAGGCCTGTGGCACGGGCGCATCCTTACCGCCGCCAGCGGCGAGCACGGCTTCGGCTACGACCCGCTGTTCTGGGTGCCGGAACGCAACTGCTCCAGCGCCGAACTGGGCCCCGAGGAGAAAAACCAGCTCAGCCACCGCGCCCGCGCCATGGCCATTCTGCGGCAACGCCTGGGCCTGAAATGAGCCACGAGCCCTCCGCGTCGCCGCTGATTCTCGGCGGCGCGCATACGCCCCGGGCGGCGCTGCCCCAGTTGCCGCCCCTGGCGCTGTACATCCACATCCCGTGGTGTGTACGCAAATGCCCCTACTGCGACTTCAACTCCCACGCGGCCAGCCCGACGCTACCGGAAGAGGAGTACGTCGACGCCCTGCTGGCCGACCTCGACCAGGACCTGCACGCCGTGCACGGTCGCGAGCTGAGCTCGATCTTCTTCGGCGGCGGCACCCCGAGCCTGTTCAGCGCCCAGGCCCTGGGTCGGCTGCTCAAGGGCGTGGAACAGCGCATCCGGTTTGCCCCCGACATCGAAATCACCCTGGAAGCCAACCCCGGGACCTTCGAGCAGGAAAAATTCACCGCCTACCGCGCCCTGGGCATCAATCGCCTGTCCATCGGCATCCAGAGTTTCCAGGAACAGAAGCTCAAGGCCCTGGGCCGCATCCACAACGGCGATGAAGCGATTCGCGCCGCTGGCATGGCGCGCCGGGCCGGGTTCGACAACTTCAACCTGGACCTGATGCACGGCCTGCCGGACCAGTCCCTGGACGATGCCCTGGGCGACCTGCGCCAGGCCATTGCGATGAAGCCGACCCACCTGTCCTGGTATCAGCTGACCCTGGAGCCCAACACGGTGTTCTGGAACCAGCCACCGGTACTGCCGGAAGACGACACCCTGTGGGACATCCAGGAAGCCGGACAGGCCCTGCTGGCCGAGCACGGCTATGCCCAGTACGAAGTCTCGGCCTACGCCCAGCCCGGGCGCGCGGCGCGGCACAACCTGAACTACTGGAGCTTTGGCGACTTCATCGGGATCGGCGCCGGTGCCCACGGCAAACTCAGCCACCCGGACGGGCGCATCCTGCGCACCTGGAAGACCCGCCTGCCCAAGGACTACCTGAACCCGGCCAAGCAGTTCAAGGCGGGCGAGAAGGCCCTGGGCAACGAAGAGCTGCCGTTCGAGTTCCTGATGAACGCCCTGCGCCTCACCGATGGCGTGGACGCTGCGCTGTTCGCCCAACGCACCGGCCTGGACCTGGTCAGCCTCGCCGAAGGTCGGCGCCAGGCCGAACAAAGCGGCTTGTTGCAGGTCGAACCGTCACGCCTGGCGGCCACGGCCCGCGGGCAACTTTTTCTCAATGACCTGCTGCAATACTTTCTGATCTAAGGAAATCACATGGATCTGGTACTCGACCTGCTCGCCACCGTGTCCCGCTGGAGTCGCAGCAACCTCTCGGAAATCGCCCTGGCACTGGTGGGCTGCCTGCTGGTGCTGTTCGGCGCGGACATCAAGGGCTGGGTCGAACAGCGCCTGGGCGGCATCGCCGGCGCCCTGCGGGTGCCGCTGATGGCCCTGCTGTGCATGGTCGGCAGCGGCCTGGCGCTGATCTACGCCACACCGTGGATCGTCCGCGGCCTGAGCCAGTTCAACAACTACAGCCTGGCGCCAGTGCTGTTGGTGGTGCTGGTGCTGATTGGCGTGGTCGCTGATCGTCGTTAATTCGCAGGGCCCCTTCGCCGGCAAGCCGGCTCCTACACCAAGCCGGCGAACGCAATCCAACGGCTGCCCCCGTTATCAAGGAAGAACATGAGCAAGAAAGTCATCGAGGACACCAGTAAGTTCCTCAGCTATGTGCTGCGCCACGAGCCCCAGGCCATCGGCCTGGAACTGGACAGCGAAGGCTGGGGCGATATCGACGCGCTGATCAGCGGTGCGGCCAAGAACGGCCGGCAACTGAGCCGGGAACTGATCGAGCTGGTGGTCGAAGGCAACGACAAGAAGCGCTTCGCCCTCTCGGCTGACAGCCGGCGGATTCGTGCCGTTCAGGGGCATTCCAACAAGGCCGTGCAATTGCAGCTTGAGGCAAAGCAACCGCCCGCCGTGCTCTTCCACGGCACCGCCACGCGCTTCATGGATTCGATCAACGAGAAGGGGCTGATCCCGGGTTCACGGCACCACGTGCACCTGTCCCAGGAAATCGACACCGCCCGGGCCGTGGGCCAGCGCTATGGCAAGGTGGTGATCCTGCAGATCGACGCCCAGGCCATGCAGGCCCAGGGTTTCACCTTCTATCAGGCAGAGAATGGGGTGTGGCTGACCGACCAGGTGCCGGTCGGCTTCATCAAAGCCCTGTAGGAGCCAGCTGCCTGGCGAAGGCGACCTTGAAGGCCTCTTCGCTGGCAAACGGAACGCCGCCCGGCAGCTCCTACAGCAGCGTGTCCGCGGGGCTCAGGCGAGCTTTTCGAACTTCAAATCCCACACGCCGTGGCCCAGGCGCTCGCCGCGACGCTCGAACTTGGTGATCGGGCGTTCGGCCGGGCGCGGTACACACTTGCCGTCTTCGGCCAGGTTGCGATACCCCGGGGCGACGTTCATCACCTCCAGCATGTATTCGGCATAGGGCTCCCAGTCGGTAGCCATATGCAGAATGCCGCCAACCTTGAGCTTGCTGCGCACCAGCTCGGCGAAGGAGGCCTGGACGATGCGGCGCTTGTGGTGCCGGCTCTTGTGCCACGGATCAGGGAAAAACAGCATCAGCCGGTCCAGGCTGTTGTCGGCGATGCAGCGGTTGAGCACCTCGATGGCGTCGCAATCGTAGACCCGCAGGTTGGTCAGGCCCTGGGTCAGCACGCCATTGAGCAGCGCGCCGACACCCGGGCGGTGAACCTCAACGCCGATGAAATCCTGCTCCGGAGCCGCTGCGGCCATTTCCAGCAGCGAGTGGCCCATGCCGAAGCCGATTTCCAGGGAGCGTGGCGCCGAGCGGCCGAATACCTGGTCGTAATCCACCGGGGCGTCGGCCAAGGGCAGCACGTACAGCGGCGCGCCCTGATCCAGGCCGCGCTGCTGGCCCTCGGTCATGCGCCCGGCGCGCATCACGAAACTCTTGATGCGGCGGTGTTGGCGCTCGTCGCCGGCTTCCGGCTGGATTGGCGTGTCGTTTGATTCAGTCATCAATGGCTCTTACTTGATCAGACCATCCAGCGGCGAAGAGGCGCTGGCATAGAGTTTCTTCGGCATGCGACCGGCGAGGTACGCCAGGCGGCCTGCGACAATTGCGTGTTTCATGGCTTCGGCCATCATCACCGGCTGCTGCGCGTGGGCAATGGCCGAGTTCATCAGCACCGCCTCACACCCCAGCTCCATGGCGATGGTGGCGTCGGAAGCGGTACCGACACCGGCATCCACCAGTACCGGAACCTTGGCTTCTTCAAGGATGATCTGCAGGTTGTACGGGTTGCAGATCCCCAGCCCGGTGCCAATCAGGCCGGCCAGCGGCATGACCGCGATGCAGCCCATTTCCGCCAGCTGGCGGGCAATGATCGGGTCGTCGCTGGTGTAGACCATCACGTCGAAACCTTCCTTGACCAGCACTTCGGCGGCCTTGAGGGTTTCCAGCACGTTGGGGAACAGGGTCTTCTGGTCGGCCAGGACTTCCAGCTTCACCAGGTTGTGGCCATCGAGCAGCTCACGGGCCAGGCGGCAGGTGCGCACGGCCTCGACCGCGTCATAGCAGCCGGCGGTGTTGGGCAGGATGGTGTAGCGATCCGGCGGCAGGATATCCAGCAGGTTCGGTTCGCCCGGGTTCTGGCCGATATTGGTCCGGCGCACGGCGACGGTGACGATCTCGGCGCCCGAGGCCTCGATGGCCAGGCGGGTTTCTTCCATGTCGCGGTACTTGCCGGTGCCTACCAGCAAACGCGACTGGTACGTCCGACCGGCCAGGACGAAAGGCTTGTCACTACGAACGTTGCTCATCGGAAATCCTCTGTTGGGGTGAGGTTCTTGCAGAATTCTTTATCAGGCCCGGGGCGCTGGTAACCCTCGATCCGGGGCCGGTGAAAACATGTCGTCCATGAGAGGGCCCGGAGCCGGGCCAGGGCGCTGCGCAGACGGACAGCAGCGCTGTTGAAGCCAGTGACTAGCCGCCGCCGATGGCGTGGACCACTTCAACCTGGTCGCCTTCGTTGAGGGCGGTTTCGGCGTGCTGGCTGCGCGGAACGATATCCAGGTTGAGTTCCACCGCGATCCGCCGTCCGGTGAGTTCCAGATGGCTCAGCAGGGCCGCAACGGTCGAGCCGTCGGGCAGTTCAAAGGATTCACCGTTCAACTGAATGCGCATGCCAAGGCCGCCATCATTTTTAGGGGCCAGCATTCTAGCCCGATCATGACCTAAAGGTCAGCTACAAGCGTCAGCCGGCGACTTGCAGGCGCCAGGCGGCAAGCCCCAGCAGGAACCAGCCGACCAGGAAGGCCACACCGCCGAAGGGGGTGATGATCCCCAGCTTGCTGGTGCCTGTCAGGGTCAGCAGGTACAGGCTACCGGAGAACAGCAGGATGCCCAGGGTGAAGGCAGCGCCGGCCCAGGTCACCAGCCGCCCGGGAATATGAGCCGCCAGCAAAGCGACGCCGAACAACGCCAGGGCATGCACCAGTTGATAGGTAACACCTGTATGAAAAATAGCCAGGTAGTCCGTGCTCAGGCGGTTTTTAAGACCGTGGGCGGCGAAAGCGCCAAGGGCAACCCCGGTGAAACCGAAGAAGGCGGCCAGCATCAGGAAGCCACGCAACATGAGGAACTCCAGTCAGATTCAGCACAAAGGGTCTGTATAATGGCGCGCTCAACGGGTTCGGCCAAGCCATCTCTATGCTGCGTTATCTGTTTCGTCGTCTTGTAAAAGCCTTGATGTGGTTCATGGTCGGCAGCGTCCTGCTAGTGCTGCTGTTGCGTTTCGTACCGCCACCGGGCACCGCCCTGATGGTAGAGCGCAAGATCGAGTCCTGGGTCGACAACGACCCCATCGACCTGCAGCGCACCTGGAAGCCTTGGGATGAAATCTCCGACAACCTCAAGGTGGCGGTGATTGCCGGCGAGGACCAGAAATTCCCCGAGCACTGGGGCTTCGATATCGATGCAATCCAGGCAGCGTTGATCCACAACGAAAGGGGCGGCTCGATCCGTGGCGCCAGTACCCTGAGCCAGCAAGTGTCGAAAAACCTGTTCCTGTGGTCCGGCCGCAGCTACCTGCGCAAGGGACTGGAAGCCTGGTTCACCGCGCTGATCGAGGTGTTCTGGCCCAAACAGCGGATTCTTGAGGTCTACCTCAACAGTGTCGAATGGGATGAAGGGGTGTTCGGGGCAGAAGCCGCGGCGCGCCATCACTTCGGCGTCAGCGCGGCCAATCTGTCACGCCAGCAAGCCAGCCTGCTAGCCGCTGTTCTGCCCAATCCAAGGGTGTGGAGCGCAGCACGTCCCAGCACTTATGTGATGCAGCGGGCGGGCTGGGTTCGACGGCAGATGAGCCAGTTGGGTGGAGCCGATTACTTGAATCGGCTGAACGAGTCGCGCAGGGCGCCCTGGGCGGAGTAACCCGGATTTGGCTTTGCGCCGGTTCTTCTTGAGCATGTTCGAGATGGGGGCTGGGCTGGGGATTCGCCGCCAAGCCGGCTCCTACGCCAACCGCACAAACAAAAACGCCCCGAGGTAATCGGGGCGTTTTGCATGACGCTTCAGGCTTAAGCGGCGATGGACAGTTTCAGCTTGTTCATCGCGCTTTTTTCCAGCTGGCGAATCCGCTCGGCCGAAACGTTGTACTTCTGCGCCAGGTCGTGCAGCGTGGCTTTCTCTTCGGCCAGCCAGCGCTGGTAGAGGATGTCACGGCTGCGTTCGTCCAGCACTTCCAGGGCTTCGTGCAGGTTGCTGGTGGAGTTGTCGCTCCAGTCGGCATCCTCAAGTTGCAGCGCCGGGTCGTAGCGGTGGTCTTCCAGGTAGTTGGCTGGCGACTGGAAGGCGCTGTCGTCGTCCGCTTCCGCAGCCGGATCGAACGCCATGTCCTGGCCGGTCAGCCGGCTTTCCATTTCCCGCACTTCACGAGGCTCCACGCCCAGGCTTTCCGCCACGCGGTGAACTTCTTCGTTGTTCAGCCAGGCCAGACGCTTCTTCTGGCTGCGCAGGTTGAAAAACAGCTTGCGCTGCGCCTTGGTGGTAGCAACCTTCACAATCCGCCAGTTACGCAGGATGAACTCGTGAATTTCCGCCTTGATCCAGTGCACGGCAAAGGACACCAGGCGCACACCCATTTCAGGGTTGAAGCGCTTCACGGCTTTCATCAGGCCAACGTTGCCTTCCTGGATCAGGTCAGCCTGGGCCAACCCGTAGCCGGAATAGCTACGGGCGATATGTACGACAAAACGCAGGTGGGCGAGCACCATCTGCCGAGCCGCCTCAAGATCCTGCTCATAGTAGAGACTCTCGGCCAGTTCACGCTCCTGCTCGGGTGTCAGCAATGGAATGCTGTTCACCGTGTGCACATAAGCCTCCAGGTTTGCGCCTGGAACCAATGCGTAAGCAGGTTGCAAAGAAGTGGTCATACGAAAAAACCTCCGACTCACATAACTCGTGCCGTTCAGCACTGCGAAAATTGACCGGAAACCGCGAAACAAGTTCCCAAAAATGCTGAAAGGTCAATACAAGCAAAAAGATATTACTTCGGTGCCAGTTCCCTCAGGTGACGGGCCACCGCAATCCACGCACCGATATAACCCAACAGCACCGCCCCTAGCAAGAGCGACAGACCATCGGCAACCGGCACCCCCGCGAGGGCAAAATCGCTGCCATACAAGCCAGCCAGACCGATTACCGCATCGTTCAGCCAGTTCAGGCCAAACGCCAATACACCCCAGGACAGGATCCCCGCGCCGAAACCATACAGCGCCCCCATATAGAGGAAGGGCCGACGAACATAACTGTCCGTGCCGCCGACGAGTTTAATCACTTCTATCTCGGTGCGGCGGTTTTCAATATGAAGACGAATGGTATTGCCTATCACCAAAAGTAATGCAGAAACCAGCAGCACCGTCAGGCCGAAGACAAAGCGGTCCCCCAGCTTGAGGATCGCCGCCAGCCGCTCGACCCATACCAGGTCCAGTTGCGCCAGTTGCACCTTGGGCATTTCCGACAACCGCTGGCGCAGGGCTTCCAGGGTCGCCTTGTCCACTTCGTTCGGTGTGACCAGCACTACACCCGGCAGCGGGTTATGGGGCAGTTCGCGCAAGGCCTCGCCCAGCCCGGACTGCTGCTGGAACTCCTCCAGGGCCTTTTCCTTGCTGATGAACTCGGCATCCGCCACACCGGGCAGGCCCTTGATCTCTTCACTGAGCTTCTCGCCCTCGGTAGCAGAAGCCCCCAGATCCAGGTACAGCGAGATCTGCGCCGCGCGCTGCCAGGAACCGCCCAGGCGCTCGACATTATTGAGCAACAGCGACAAGCCCATGGGCAGGCTCAAGGCCACGGCCATCACCAGGCAGGTAAAGAAGCTGCCGATGGGCTGTTTGCCCAGGCGCCGCAGGCTGTCCAGCAGGCTGGCGCGATGGCTTTCGATCCAGGCGTGTAGCAGGGTGCCGAAATCCGGGCCGTCGTCCTCGTCACGCTTTTTCTTCGGCGGTGGTGCTTCGGAAGCCTTGGGCGCTACGCGCTCCGCCACTTTAGGGGTACGTGTAGCACTCATACGCCGGCCTCCCCGTCGCCGATCAAGCGTCCGCGTTGCAAGGTCAGCATGCGGTGGCGCATGCGGGCGATCAGTGCCAGGTCGTGGCTGGCGATCAGCACGCTGGTGCCCAGGCGGTTGATGTCTTCGAACACGCCCATGATTTCCGCCGCAAGACGCGGGTCGAGGTTACCGGTGGGTTCGTCCGCCAGCAGCAGAGCCGGGCGGTGGACGATGGCCCGGGCGATGCCCACGCGCTGCTGCTGGCCGGTGGACAGGTCGCCGGGGTACAGATCGGTCTTGTCCGACAGCGCTACGCGCTCCAGCGCCGAGTCCACCCGCTTGGCGATTTCCGCCTTGGACAGGCCGAGGATCTGCAGCGGCAG
>NZ_VYKE01000097.1:0-22142 GCF_032424515.1 Pseudomonas sp. JV245A | reverse complement strand
CGCTACAGCATTCACTTCCTTCAACGTTTTGCTATTTGCTTTCCGTTGAAAGTGGCGCGCATTCTATGGATGCTTTGGGAGGCCGTCAACCCCCAGATATAATTTTATTTAAATCAATGACTTCGGAGCTGTTTTAGGCCCGCTTCAGGGTTTTCTGCCGTCCGCGCTTTGACGCCTATATTCTGGCACTCGACAAGGCGTTATAGTCCTCCACAGCCGGTGATGGCAATTTGAACCCTTGGATCCCCCGAGGCAAATGCCACCTATATAAGCAGCACAATCCATGCCCGGCTCGTCGAGCGGCGCTATGCGTCTAAATGCCAAGCCACTACACTCGCACGCGAATCCCATAACGAGGTTTTAACGGTGACACCACTCATGATCACCCTGCTGGTAATAGCCGGGATCGCACTATTGATCGCCATTGGCTACATGAACCATGTGGTGGAAAACAACAAACTGGAAAAAGCCCGCACCAAGGTCGAACTCAATGATCGCCTGCGTCGTTGCGGCGAGATCACCGAAACCTTCCCCGGCCAGTTCATGTCACCGGCCCTCAAGCTGCTGCTGACGCGCCTGGAGCTGAACGTCGTTCAGCGCATGCTCAACCTCGATAAAACCGACAGCGCCCTCAAGGCTCGCCTGGCTGAGCTCAATACCCTGGTGGGCCAGGGCGAGTCGATCCCGGTGAACAACCCACCGGCACCGATCCAGACCGAAGCCAAGGCCAAGGACGTGCGCTTCCTGCTGGAGGCCATGCACGGCCAGGTCACTCGCGCCGCCCACGACGGTTTCCTGCAGCCCAACGAAGCCAAGCGCTGGATCAAGGAGATCCGCCACATCCTGGTGCTGCTGCATATCGAGTTCTTCAACAACCTGGGCCAGTACGCCCTGCAGCAGAACCAGCCGGGCCAGGCCCGGCTGGCCTTCGAGCGTGGCGTGCAGTACCTGCGCAAGCAGCCGGACCCGGCGGTCTACAAGGAGCAACTGGAATACCTGGACAAACTCCTGGCCCGGGCCAATGCCATGGTGCTGTCGACCCTGGAACCTGCCCCGGACGAAGACAACCAGCTGACCCAGGGCCTCAAGACCGTGGAAGCCGACGCCGACTGGAAAAAGAAAGCCATCTACGACTGACAGAAAAAACCCTTGCCCGGAACACCCGGGCAAGGGTTTTAGAACGCTGCGCCCTCCCCGCCGCTACAAGCGGAAATGCCCCACCATCCCCTTCAGTTCCACGCCCAACTGCGCCAGCTCGATGCTCGACGCGGCGTTGCCCTGCATCGCCAGGGACGACTGATCGGCACTGGCGCGAATGCTGGTGACACTGCGGTTGATCTCTTCGGCCACCGAACTCTGCTGCTCGGCCGCAGCGGCGATCTGCTGGTTCATCTGCTGGATCAATGACACCGCCGCGGCAATGCTACCCAGGGCGCTTTCGGTCTGCAGGGCATCGCTGACCGCCAGCTTCACCAGCTCGCCACTGCTCTGGATCTGCTGCACCGAGGAGTCGGCCGCCGCGTGCAGAGCCGTCACCAACCGGGCGATCTCTTCGGTGGACTGCTGCGTGCGTTTCGCCAGGGCCCGCACTTCATCGGCCACCACCGCAAACCCCCGGCCCTGCTCCCCGGCCCTGGCGGCTTCGATAGCGGCGTTGAGGGCCAGCAGGTTGGTCTGCTCGGCCACGCTCTTGATCACATCCAGCACGCTACCGATGTTGTCGATTTCCGCGCTCAGGCTCTCGATACCACTGCTGGCACGGCTGGCGGAATCCGCCAGTTGCTCGATGCGCTGCATGCTCTGGCGCACCACTTGCTGGCCACTTTCGACCTTGTCGTCCGCCGCCTGGGCGGCTTGGGCGGCCTCCTCGGCATTGCGCGCCACATCGTGCACCGTGGCGGTCATCTGATTCATCGCCGTGGCCACTTGCTCGGTTTCTTCCTTCTGGGTGCTGACTTCCAGGTTGGTCTGCTCGGTCACCGTGGACAGCGACTGAGCCGAACTGGCCAGTTGCTCGATCCCCGCCTGCAGGCCACTGACAATGCCGCTCAGGCCGCTGCCCATCTGCTGCATGGCCTGCATCAACTGACCGATCTCGTCACGTCGGGTCACCTCCACGGTCGCGGTCAGATCACCGGCGGCAATCTGCTGAGCCACGTGCATCACACTGCGCAACGGGCGCACGATCAGGCGGGTGACGCTCAAGGCCGCCAACAGCCCCACCAACAGCGCCAGGGCCGAGGAGCCGATGATCAGCAGGGAGTTCTTGTCCAGTTCCCCCAGCATCGAATGCTCTTGCGCCCCGTACGCCTGATCAACCCGCGCCATCACCTGGGCGGCGCGCTCATGCAGCTGCTGATAGACCTGCTTCTCCTGGGCCAGCAACCCGGTGTACTCGTTGAGCTTCTCGCTGAAGTTGCCGATATGCCCCGAGACTTCGTTGAGCACCGTCTGATAGCCCGCATCCTTGACCGTGGCCTTCAACTGCTCGGCCTGGGCCAGGGCCTGATCGGCCTGCTCGATCTTGCCCTGCTCGGCGGGCTCCTGGTCGCCGCCCTTGCGGTTCTGATCCAGGCGCAACCGGGCCTCATTCATGGCCTGCAGCATCAGGCGTGAAACCTGGCTGATCTGATTGGCCTGCTCGATGAATTCGGCACCGTCCTTGCCCTGGGATTCCTTGAGCGTATAGGCACCGTCATCCGCCAGCCCGGCCTGCAGCACGTCCAGGTTATTGGCCACGCTGGACACCGACCAACTGGCCATTTCCAGGGCCAGGTCCTTGGCCTGGGTCAGCTCGACGAACTCGTCGAAGGCCTTGCGATAGTCCGCCAGCGCCAGCTCCACATCGCCCATCGCGGTCTGGTTGGCCGCCGACCGCACCTTGAGCTGCTGGGCCAGGGCCTGCAGGCCTTCCAGGCTTTCATGCAGGCTGTCCACGGTCTTGCTGTCGCCATGCAGAGCGTAGTCCTGCTCCTGCAGCCGCACCTTGAGCACGCCGCTATTGAGCTGGGACATCTGCTTGAGGCCATCGAAGCGCTGGCTGATGGTCTGCAGGGACCAGACACCGATCCCCGCCACCAGAGCGGTTAGGAGCAACACCAGGGCAAACCCGATACCCAGTTTCTTTGCCATGCCCAGGTTGGCAAAACGTCCACTTGCGGCCGAAGTCATGGTGCGCAGTCCCCTTCCAATCCCCAATGGCAATAGGGCCATCTTGTCTTGGCGAAGGGTCGCAACGGCATGCACCGGCGCACAAGTCTCTGACATCGGAATAATGGCAAAAAGCTACGCCGAGGTCGTTTTCAGGACACTGGAGGTCGATTCCATCGGGCCCCGGCCATCGGCATCAGATCGCGGTGGCCCCGCCGTCGACCGCCAGTGCATGGCCGGTGGTAAAGGCCGCGCCATCGCTGCACAGGTAGAGCACCGCACTGGCGATCTCCTCGACCTTGCCGATGCGCCCCACCGGGTGCATGGCCGCGGCGAACTCGGCCTTCTTCGGGTCCGCCTCGTAGGCACGGCGGAACATGTCGGTGTCGATCACCGCCGGGCATACCGCGTTCACGCGGATTTTCTTCTTCGCATATTCGATGGCCGCCGACTTGGTCAGGCCGATCACCGCATGCTTGGAGGCCGCATAGATGCTCATCTTCGGCGCCGCGCCCAGGCCCGCCACCGAGGCGGTGTTGACGATCGCCCCACCGCCCTGGGCCAGCAGCAGCGGCAACTGGTACTTCATGCACAGCCAGACCCCTTTGACGTTAACCCCCATGATGGCGTCGAACTCATCCATGGAGCCCTCCGCAAGGCGGCCCTTTTCGATCTCGATACCGGCATTGTTGAAGGCGTAATCCAGGCGCCCATAGGCTTCGATGGTGCGGGCCATGAGGCTTTGCACATCCGCCTCCAGGGTAACGTTGCACGGCACGAACAGCGCCTCGCCACCGGCCTCGCGGATCAGCGCCACGGTGCCCTCGCCCCCCGCCGTGTCCAGGTCCGCCACCACCACCTTCAAGCCTTGTGCGGCAAATGCCTGGGCGGTGGCCCGGCCGATACCATTGGCCGCGCCGGTCACCAGGGCCACCTGGCCGGAAAACATCATGCTCATTGCAGGAATCCTCGATCGAATGCGGGTCAGCTACCCGGCCCAATCTAGCCACAGCCGGGGCTGGTGGCGTCAGCACTATCAAAAGCCCGGTTGGATGCTCATGCATTCTGGTGATGAATCTGCCGGGGGCTTTATCAGGGCGATCGATTGGCCTCCATTCGCTGCAGCGGCAAACCTTGCGGCACCGAGGCCAAGGGGCTATCAACTAAAGGTTCATTCATCCCACGAGTGCCTGCCATGACCGCCCTGACCAATCGCCAGTTCCTGCTCGCCAAACGCCCCATCGGACCGGCCACCCGCGATACCTTCACCTACCAGCAGGTGGCAGTTGGCGAGCCCGCCGCCGGGCAGATCCTGGTGCAGAACCAGTACCTGTCCCTGGACCCGGCCATGCGCGGCTGGATGAACGAGGGCAAATCCTACATTGCCCCGGTGGCCATCGGCGAGGTCATGCGCGCCCTGGGCGTGGGCCAGGTGATCGCCTCCAGCCACCCCGGTTTCGCGGTGGGCGACTACGTCAATGGTGCACTCGGCGTGCAGGACTACTTCCTCGGCGAGCCCCGGGGCTTCTACAAGGTCGACCCCAAGCTGGCCCCGCTGCCGCTCTACCTGTCAGCCCTGGGCATGACCGGCATGACCGCCTACTTCGCCCTGCTGGACGTGGGCGCACCCAAGGCCGGCGACACCGTGGTGCTGTCCGGGGCCGCTGGCGCGGTGGGCAGCATTGCCGGGCAGATCGCCAGGATCAAGGGCTGCCGCGTGGTGGGGATTGCCGGCGGCCAGGACAAGTGCCGGTTCCTCATCGACGAGCTGGGTTTTGACGGCGCCATCGACTACAAGAACGAAGACGTCCACGCCGGCCTCAAGCGCGAGTGCCCCAAAGGCGTCGATGTGTATTTCGACAACGTCGGCGGCGACATCCTCGATGCCGTGCTCAGCCGCCTGAACGTCAAGGCGCGGGTGGTGATCTGCGGCGCCATCAGCCAGTACAACAACAAGGAGGCGGTCAAGGGGCCGGCCAACTACCTGTCGCTGCTGGTCAACCGGGCGCGCATGGAGGGGTTCGTGGTGATGGACTATGCCGCGCAGTTCGCCGAAGCCGGGCAGGAAATGGCCGGCTGGATGGCCAAGGGGCAGCTCAAGAGCAAGGAGGATATTGTCGAGGGCCTGGAAACCTTCCCGGAAACCCTGGGCAAGCTGTTCAGCGGCGAGAACTTCGGCAAGCTGATACTGAAAGTCTGAATCCGTAGGAGCCAGCTTGTCGGCGATCCGCAACGGCGGCCGGAAAGGGCCGCCAACCGCAAAACCGCTATCGCCGGCAAGCCGGCTCCTACAAGAAGAAGCGTGTTACAGGGCCAGTTCGGCCACGACGTCGGCCAGGGCCTTGGCCGGATCTGCCGCCTGGCTGATGGGGCGACCGATCACCAGGTAATCGGAGCCGGCATCCAGGGCCTGGCGCGGGGTGAGGATCCGCCGCTGGTCGTCCTGGGCGCTGCCCGCCGGTCGAATCCCCGGGGTCACCAGTTGCAGGGACGGATGGGCGCTCTTCAGGGCCTGGGCTTCCAGGGCCGAGCACACCAGGCCGTCCATGCCGGCTTTCTGCGCCAGGGCAGCCAGGCGCAGCACCTGCTCCTGGGGCTCGATGTCCAGGCCGATACCGGCCAGGTCTTCACGCTCCATGCTGGTAAGCACGGTGACGCCGATCAGCAACGGCTTGGGGCCGCTGCGCTGGTCCAGCACTTCGCGGCAGGCAGCCATCATGCGCAGGCCGCCGGAGCAGTGCACATTGACCATCCACACGCCCATTTCCGCGGCGGCCTTGACCGCCATGGCGGTGGTGTTGGGAATATCGTGGAACTTCAGGTCCAGGAACACTTCGAAACCCTTGTCCCGCAGGGTCCCGACAATCTCGGCGGCGCAGCTGGTGAACAGCTCCTTGCCGACCTTGACCCGGCACAGTTTGGGGTCCAGTTGATCGGCCAGTTTCAGTGCGGCGTCACGGGTGGGGAAATCCAGGGCGACGATGATAGGAGTCTGGCAGGCGGACATGAAGGGGCTCTCAGGCAAGTCGAAATCGGCGCGGATTGTAGCGCAAGCCGCGCCGCTCCGGGACCCGATCAGAGGTAAATCCTCCTCAACGGTGCGCAAGAAGGCCGATTGCCCCGGCAATCGCTCCCCCACGCCACGGCATTTGTATCAACCTCGATACACTGACGACACGTGGGCAACAATCCCCGGCGCTACCCTCGCCAGCCGCAACACCTTCGAACAGCACTTCCAGCCCCCGGGCCGGACGCCTATGCTGAAGCCACAACCCCGCCGCCGCCCTCAGGCGCCGGCAGCCTACCTGGCAGACGACCGCACCCATGCAGAACACTTCAGCCCCTCTCAACGAAGACGCCAAAGCATTGGTCAGTGGCGACGACAAACGCTGGAACACCCGGGCCCTGATCGTCGACGACGACGTGCCGATCCGCGAGTTGCTGATCGACTACCTGGCGCGTTTCAACATTCACGCCAGCGGCGTCACCGACGGCGCGGCGATGCGCCAGGCCCTGCAGGCCGAGCACTTCGACGTGGTGGTGCTGGACCTGATGCTGCCCGGCGAAGACGGCCTGTCCCTGTGCCGCTGGCTGCGTACCGAATCGGACATCCCGATCCTCATGCTCACCGCCCGCTGCGAGCCCACCGATCGCATCATCGGCCTGGAGCTGGGGGCCGACGACTACATGGCCAAGCCTTTCGAGCCACGGGAACTGGTGGCCCGGATCCAGACCATCCTGCGCCGGGTGCGCGACGATCGCAGCGAGCAGCGGGCCAATATCCGCTTCGACAACTGGCGCCTGAACAGCGTGCTGCGCCAACTGATTTCCGCCGATGGCCTGGTGGTGCCGCTGTCCAACGCCGAGTTCCGCCTGCTCTGGGTGTTCATCGAGCGCCCGCGCCGGGTACTGAGCCGCGAACAATTGCTGGACGCCGCCCGCGGCCGATCCATCGAGGCCTTTGATCGCAGCATCGACCTGCTGGTCTCGCGCCTGCGGCAAAAGCTCGGCGACGATCCGAAGTCGCCGCAACTGATCAAGACCGTGCGCGGTGAAGGCTACCTGTTCGACGCCCGGGACATCGGCTGATGCGCGGGCGGTTCGATACGCTGTTCGGCCGCCTGTTCGGCGTCTTGCTGATCGCGATCGTCCTCGCCCACCTGCTGGCGTTCTTCTGGTTTCACCACTACGGCCCGCCCCCGCCGCCGCCCCCTCCCGATTCGGCGCAGTTGATCAATGGCCAGCCGCCGCCCCCTTATCCAAGGCGCCCGCCACGGCCCTGGTTCGGCGGCCCGCTGGTGCCCCTGACGTTCCAGTTCATCTCCCTGATCATCGCTGCCTGGTACGGCGCCAAGCTGTTGTCGCGGCCGATCCAGCGCCTGAGCGCCGCCGCCGAGCGTTTGAGCGAAGACCTCGACAGCCCGCCCCTGGAAGAGGTGGGCCCAAGGGAAGCCCGGCAAGCAGCCAGCACCTTCAACCAGATGCAGAAGCGCATCCGCGAGCAGGTGCAGCAACGCGGGCGCATGCTCGGTGCCGTCTCCCACGACCTGCGCACCCCGTTATCAAGGCTGAAACTGCGCCTGGAGCAGATCGAGGACAGCAAGCTGCAAGGGCAGATGCGCCAGGACCTGGACGACATGATCAAGATGCTCGACGCCACCCTCAGCTACCTGCACGAACAACGCACCAGCGAGGCCGAGCAATGGATGGACGTGCAGGCCCTGGTGGAGTCGCTGTGCGAGAACGCCCAGGACCAGGGCGCCGACGCTCAGGCCCAGGGCCATTGCGCGCCGCTGCTGGTGCAACCCATGGCGTTGCAGTCATGCCTCAACAACCTGCTGGACAACGCCCTGCGCTACGCCGGCCAGGCAACCCTGGCCCTGGAGGACGACCGCGGGCAACTGCTGATCCGGGTCATCGACCACGGCCCGGGGATTGCCGCCGACAAGCGTGAAGCGGTGTTCGAGCCATTCTTTCGCCTGGAAGGCTCGCGCAACCGCAACTCCGGCGGCGTCGGCCTGGGCATGACCATCGCCCGAGAAGCGGCGGAGCGCCTGGGCGGCCAACTGATCCTCGAAGAAACCCCCGGCGGCGGCCTGACCGCGGTATTGCGTCTACCCAGGCCTTGAGCGCCTTGTGTGGCGGCAGGTACAAACCGCCAATACCCAGGACAACTCCCCCCCTGAGGCTGCTTGGGCCGGTGCCCCCCCCACCGGTTCAATTCATCCGCAGGGAGTGAGCCCCATGATCGATAGCCTCAGCAGCAACTATTCGAGCTATTACAGCTCCAGCAGCACCAGCCGTGGCCAGCAATTGCACAAGGAGCTGTTCGCCAAGCTCGACAGCAACGGTGATGGCGCGGTGGATCAGGACGAGCTGAAAAACGCCCTGTCGCAGAAAAGCGACAACGGCATCCTGGTCAGCCTGAGCAAGAATTTCAACGACCTGGACAGTGACGGCAGCGGTAGCTTGAGCAGCGATGAAATGGCCGCCATGGCCCCTCCTCCGCCCAAGGACCGCGCCCCCGATACCCAACTGGCGGATGCCCTGCTCGGCGCCCTGGACAGCGATGGCGACGGAGTCATCAGCAGTGACGAACTGAGCACTGCCCTGCAAGCCTCGGGCAACAGCTCCACCAGCAGCGACACCAGCTCGGCTCTGCTGAAGATTCTCGACAGCGACAGCAGTGGCGGCATCAGTAGCGATGAGCTCAAGGCCGCGTTGCAGGCCGGAAGCAACCAGGACAGCGCCCCCCAGGACCCGCAGGCCAACCTCGCCGAAGCTCTGGGCAAGATGATCGCCAGCTTGAGCAAGCAGTATCAGTTGGACACCAGCAGCAGCCTCGGCGGCAGCGTCAACGTCGCTGCCTGACGTCCATTGCCGCTCCCGGGGGAGCGGCAATCGGTGGTTCAACGCGGCTCCTGGGCCCGGGCCTGGCTGGCGCTCCAGTCCAGCAACAGGCTGTAGGCCACCGCCAGCAGCGTCGGGCCGATGAACAGGCCGATAAAGCCGAAGGCGATCAGGCCACCGAACACTCCCAGCAGCACGATCACCAGCGGCAGGTTGCCGCCGCGGCTGATCAGGTACGGTTTGAGCACGTTGTCCACGCCGCTGATGATGAAAGTGCCCCAGATCCCCAGGAACACCGCCATGCCATATTCGCCTTTCCAGGCCAGCCAGGCGGTAGCCGGGATCCATACCAGGGGCGGGCCCATGGGAATCAGGCTGAGCAGGAAGGTGACGATCCCCAGCACCAGCGCCCCGGGCACTCCGGCAATCAGGAAGCCGATCAGCGCCAGCAGGCCCTGGGCCGCCGCGGTGCCGATCACCCCGTTGACTACCCGTTGCACGGTGCCAGCCACCAGGTCGATGTAGTAGCCGGCGCGCTCGCCGATCAGGCGCTCCAGCAACTTGTGCACGAACAGCGCCAGGCGCGGGCCATCGCGGTAGAAGAAAAACACGAAGACGATGCTCAGGGTCAGTTCCAGAATGCCGCCGCCGATCTGCGCGCTGCGAGCCAGCAGCCAGTTGCCCACCTGCCCCAGATAGGGTTTGACCGCCAGCATCAGGGCCGCGCCCTGCTGGTCGATGCTGTTCCACAAGCCCACCAGGCGCTCGCCCACCAATGGCAGGTTGCCGAGCCACTCTGGAGCGGCGGGCAGGCCGTCGACCTGCACGTCCTTGATGAAGGCCGTGGCATCGCGCACATGGTCCGCCAGGTTGAGGCCGAGCCAGACCAGCGGCGCGGCCACCAGCACCATCCAGCCCAGGGTCAGCAGGGCCGCTGCCAGGGATTCTCGGCCATTGAGCCAGCGGGTCAGCAGGCGCATCAGCGGCCAGCTGGCAAACGCCAGCACGGCTCCCCAGAACAGCGCTGACCAGAAAGGCGCCATGACCCAGAAGCTGGCACCGAACAACACCAGGAGCAGGATCTGCACCAGCAGGCGATCGTTATTGGGCATGAAATGTCTCGCGCAAGAAGAACCAGTGAAGAGTAGGCGAACCCGCGAGCGCGGGCTGCCTGAAACAGCTTAACGCAGTAGTTCGAAATGCAGGCCTGCTGCGTCGGTGTTACCGGTTTCCATCCGCGAGGCCAGCACGCCCTGGCCAATCAGCGCCTGGCGCCAGGCTTCGGCCTGCTTGCCGGACAGGCTGATGCGCAGGGTGGTGTCCAGGTTCAGCCCGCGGGACAGCAGGTTGAGCCAGGTGGGCTGGGGCTCGGCGAGTTTCGGCAGGTCCAGCTTGCCGGTGTCCTTGAGCTGGCGCAGCAGGGTGGCCGAAGTGGGTAGCAGGTCCCCCAGCGGCGCGCTGGCGTCGAACTGCTCCACATGCAGGTAGGCCCGGCGGTTACCCCGGGTGATGCTGTACAGGGCTACCAGGGAGTTGTCCTGGGGCGCCGCCAGCCGCAGCAGCAGGTAGGCCTGCTGTTCATCGGCGCCAAACAGCTTGGCGTTGCCGAATACTTCGTTGGCCCACAGGCTGCTTTCACCGCAATCGCGGGCCTGGCACCAGAACAGCAGCTCGGCGCCCTGCTTTTGCAGCGCCTCCCTGGCCAGGGTGAAGGCTTCGTTGGATGTGCGCTCGGCGGGCAACTGGTAAGTGAT
Organism: Pseudomonas sp. JV245A; assembly: GCF_032424515.1. Lineage (NCBI taxonomy): Bacteria > Pseudomonadati > Pseudomonadota > Gammaproteobacteria > Pseudomonadales > Pseudomonadaceae > Pseudomonas > Pseudomonas sp. JV245A. Next base: position 11,388 of record NZ_VYKE01000097.1, on the reverse strand, counting down.
GGCGGTGAGCTTGCCGCGGGCATTGACCTGGCCATCGAAACGCAACTGGCCGCTGATACGGCGGATCGAACCCAGGGGGTAGACGCGCTCCTGCTCCACTTCGGGGCGGTAGTCGACGATCTGTGCATCGGCCAGACGGGGGACCAGGGGCAGGTCGTGGCTGCCCGGCAGATCGGCGGCAAGCACCAGGGTACTTGCCAGGGACAGGCCCAGAACACTGATTGAACGCATGGAAACTCTCATCGGATAAGCATGGCCTGGGCGCCCTTGACGACGCTGGCATCGTCGCTGCGTTGTGGAACCTGCAAGCCTCGCTGCACCGCAGGACGGGCCTCCAGGGCCGCCATCCAGCGTTGCAACGCCGGCAGGCCCTGCACCGAAACCCCGGACCATTCATGGCCGCGCACCCAGGGGAAGGTGGCGATGTCGGCAATGCTGTAGTCGCCGGCCAGGTACTCGGCCTGTTGCAGGCGGCTGTCGAGCACTTCGTACAGGCGCCGGGTCTCGTGCTGATAACGGTCGATGGCGCCCTGCAGCTTCTCCGGGAAATAGCGGAAGAACACATTGGCCTGGCCCTGCATGGGCCCGACCCCGCCCATCTGGAACATCAGCCATTGCATGACCAGCGAACGGCCCTTGGGATCGGCCGGCAACAACTGGCCAGTGCGTTCGGCCAGGTACACCAGGATCGCGCCGGACTCGAACACCGGAAAATCGCCATTGTCGCGATCGACGATGGCCGGAATACGCCCATTGGGATTGATCTTCAGGAACGCTGGGGCCTTTTGCTCCTTCTTGTCGAAACTCAAGGCGTGCACCTCATAGGGCAGGCCGAGTTCCTCAAGCAGGATGGAAACCTTGTGACCATTGGGGGTCGCAGCGGTGTACAGATCTATCATGGTTGTCTCCCATTTCAACCCGCCCAGCCTCGACAGTTGATCCCGTCAAGTCAAGGAACGGCGAAAAACCGATTGAAACAGTCTGCGACAAAGGTGGCACCCGCCTCGTCGTTGAGGTGCAGGTGATGCCCGCCGGGCAACTGCTCAACGCTGAAGGGTAGACGCTGCAACAAGGCCTGGTGCTTGGCCAGCATGCCATCGGCCGCCACCACCAGTTGCGTCGGGCAGGCGACCCGCTGAACAAAGGACATGGCCTGCTCCTCTGTCAGGCGCAGCGGCGAAGCCAGGGTCAGGCGGCTGTCGCTGCGCCAGGTATAGCCCCCGGGCACCGGCATCAGGCCGCGCTGGGCCAGCAGTTCGGCCGCCTCGCGGCTGACCGCCACCAGGCCCTTCATGCGCGCCTCGATGGCCCGCTCCAGGGTGGCGTACACCGGCTTGCTCTTGTTCTGCAGATTCAGCTGTGCCTGCAACGCCATGCCCAGGCGCTCGGCGGCGTCCTCGCCATTGGCCGTCGGCGGGATCACCCCATCGATCAGGGCCAGGTGGCTGACCCGCTCCGGCATCGCCGCCGACAGCACCAGCGAGACGATCGCCCCCAGGGAATGACCGATCAGGGCAAAGCGCTTCCAGCCCAGTTGCTCGGCGGCTTGCAGCACGTCATAGACGTAGTCCCACAGGGCATAGCCGGCCCCCGCCGGGCGATGCCCGGAATGACCGTGGCCGGCCAGGTCCAGGGCAACGATGCGCAGGCCGGCGAGCTTGGGCGCCAGCCGGGCGAAGCTGTTGGCGTTATCCAGCCAGCCATGCAGGGCGATGACCGGCAGACCGTCCTCGGGCCCGAACAGATGGGCCGCCAGTTCGATGTGCGGCAGGTTCAGGCGGACTTCTTCGACGGCGTGGCTCATGCAGGGCTCCGTTGCCAGCGTGTGAACAGCTCCTTGAGCAGCGCCGCGGTGTCCTGGGGGCGCTCAAGGGGAAACATGTGGCCACCGGGCATGGTCAGCGACTCGCCCTGGGGCATGCGCCCGACCGCACTGGTGTGATGGCGCATCACCACCCGGCTCTGCTGTCCGCGCACCACCGCCAGCGGTACCTTGAGCTGGCGCGCACTGCCCGGGCTGGTATGAGGCACGCCGCGGTAGATGCTGATTTCCGTGGCCGGGTCAAAACGCAGGCGCAAGCGATCCCCCACCTGCTGCAGGCCGTGCTGCAGGTAAGCATCCAGGCAATCGGGATCGAAGGCCCGGAACAGCGTCTTGCGGGAGAAGTAACTGCGGGCGGCCTCGATGTCGGCAAACTCTTCGCGGCGCCCCAGGGTGCGCCCGGCCGGAGTCAGCCGGTCGATGAAGCCCAGGCGCTTGGCGGCGCGGATCACCCATTGGTCGGCCCGGGTCAGCACCGGCGAATCGAGCATCACCACCCCCCGATACAGCTCCGGGCAGCGCAGGGCCGCGTGCAGATGCAGCACACCACCCAGCGAATGCCCCACGCCCCAGACCGGCTGGGCCTGCTGTTGCAGGTGATGGATCAGTTCATCCACCAGGCTGCGCCAGTTGTCGTCCACCGGAAAGCGCGGGTCGTGGGCATGCTGCTGCAGATGAGCCACCTCGAATTCCGGCGCCAGGGCAGCAAACAACTTGCCGTACGTGCCGGAGGGAAACCCATTGGCGTGAGCGAAAAACACCTGTTGCGACATACCGACCTATCCATCCACCAAACGAACACCGATTGTCCGCAGGCCCTGGCACCAGGGCAATGACCGTAACGGACAGGAATGCTGACACCCAGGCTCAGCCTATGGCGCGTTGCCTCATTGCGCCGGCGGGTTCTGCCCGAGGGGCACCACCGCCATGGTCAGGCGCGAGACGCAACTGGCCTTGCCTTCATCACTGCTCAGGCGGATGTCCCAGACATGGGTGGTGCGCCCGATATGAATGGCCTTGGCCACCGCCGTGACCCGCCCGGTGCGCAAGCCCCGCAGGTGATTGGCATTGATCTCCAGCCCCACGCAGTAGAACTTGCTGGCGTCGATGCACAGGTAGCTGGCCATGGAGCCGACGGTTTCCGCCAGCACCACCGAGGCCCCGCCGTGCAGCAGCCCGTAGGGTTGGTGGGTGCGATGGTCGATGACCATGCTCGCGGTCAGTGACTGCTCGTCATAGGACTCGAAGCGAATATCCAGCACTTCGCCGATGGTGTTCTTCTGGATCGCGTTCAGTTGCTCGATGTTCGGAGTAGTACGCCATAGACTCATCGCCGCTTCCCTTATGGGTGGTTATTGTCGGTCAATCCTGCCACAGCACGGCTTCGCTGCGCTCGCTCCAGGCTTGAAAACTGCCACCATAGGTAGCTTCGATCACATTGCGCTTGATCTTCAGGGTTGGAGTGAGAAAGCCGTTTTCCACCGCCCAACTGTCCTTGACCACCACCAGCCGATGCAGCCGCTCGTGCTTGTCCAGGCTGCCATTGACCTGGGCCAGCAGGCTTTCCAGGCTGCTGTGCAAGCCTTCCCGTGCACTGCCGGCGGCGGCCTGCGCGCCCGCAGCCGAAAGCACGCACAGGCCCAGGGGGGCAATCAGCCCGTCGCCCACCACGCACACCTGCTCGATATGGGCATGCACCGCCAGGCGGTTCTCGATGGGCGCCGGGGCCACGTACTTGCCCTTGCTGGTCTTGAAGATCTCCTTGAGCCGGCCGGTCAGGCGCAGGTTGCCGGCAGCATCCTGCTCCCCCTTGTCGCCGGTGCGCAGGAAACCATCCTCGGTGACGGTTTCGGCGGTCTTCTGCGGGTCCTTGAAATAGCCCAGCATAGTGGCTCCGCTGCGTACCTGGACCTCCCCCGCCTCGTCGATGCGCACCTCGACTTCCGGGCAGGGCCGGCCAATCCAGCCGGGCACATGCTCACCGGAGCGGCCGATATGGGAGTAGCCGCAGCTCTCGGTCATGCCGTACACCTCCAGCACGTCCAGCCCGAGGCGTCGATACCAGTGCAACAGGGTCTGGGGCACCGGTGCCGCTCCCGACAGCGCCACCCGCAACGCGTCCAGCCCGAGCCCGCTCAGCACCTTGTGGCCGACACGCTTGCCGATAAAGGGCAGGCCCAGGAGAAAATCCAGGCGCTTGGCCGGCACCTTGCTGTAGACCCCCATCTGGAACTTGGTCCAGATCCGCGGCACGCCAAACAGCGCAGTGGGCCGGGCTCGCTGCAGGTCGGCGAGGAAGGTATCCAGGCTTTCGGCAAAGAACACCGTCTGCCCGGTATAGATCGCCGCCATCTCGACAAACATGCGCTCGGCCACGTGGCACAGGGGCAGGTAGGACAGCAGCCGGTCCTCGGGGCCCAGGCCGAACATCTGCACACCATGGCTGGCGGCAAAGCCCAGGTTGCCGAAACTGTGCATCACGCCCTTGGGCAGCCCGGTGGTGCCGGAGGTATAGATGATGGTGGCCAGCTGGTCGGCCGCAGGGCTCGGGCTATCCTCGAGCGGCGGACAGCGCTGCAGGTCTTCCCAACTGAAATCGAAAGGGCCTTCGGGGGCCAGGGGCAAGCGGATGGTGGGCAGCCCGGCCTTGATCCCGAGCGCCATTTGCGGCCAGTCGTCGAGCTTGCCGATAAAGGCCAGGGCCGACTCGGAATGCTCCAGCACCTGGGCTACCGACTCGGCCGTGAGATTGGGATACAACGGCACCGAGACATGCCCGGCGATCCAGATCGCCAGGTCGGCAATGACCCAGTGCGCGGAGTTCTTGCCAATGATTGCAATGTGGCTGCCGGAAGGCAGCTGGCGCTCGCGCAGCCATTGGGCGGCACGCCGGGCCTGCTGGCCCACCTCGAACCAGCTCAGCTCCTGCACTTGCCCGCCGGCACTGGGCTGGACAAGAAAGCGCTGCTGGGGATGACGAGCCTCGCGCTCGTAGAACACTTGCAGGGGCAAACGAAAAGCAGCAGACATGACTCGCTCCTTTGTTCTTATTCTGTTCGTGATACCAACCAAGCACTTGCTTGGTGGACTATTCCACGCACAAAGGAGCGCTGCAAGTTAAGAAATGTAGCGGATCGCAACCGGGGATCGGTGGGTTCGAGGCAACAACGGCGGCCCGGGCATGCCCTGCCGCCGCGTCCATCAAGGGTGTGTCACGGCATTCAAGGTCATCAGCCCCGCCAGGGGCCAGTCGCCTTCGAGCTCCGCCAGGCTGGCGGTGTTCATCGGCTGCGGATCACGCAGGTGGCCGTGCTGCAACAGGCCGATCAGGTTGCCCACCAGGGGTTGATGGCTGACCAGCAGCAGGTTGTCGGCACTGTCCAGCTGCTCCAGCACCTGCAGCGGGTTGGCCTCGGGGGTGAGCCAGGGCACGGTGCGGATCTCGCCTTCGAACCCCAGGGCCTCGCGCACCAGCTGTGCAGTCTGCTGGGCACGTACATAAGGGCTGGCGAGGATCGCGGCGATGGGCTGGCCGATCAGGTGCGCGGCACTGCCCAGCACTTCCTCGCGACCGTGGGCCGTGAGGTTGCGCTGGGCATCGGTCGGCGCATGGGACTCGGCCTGGCCGTGACGCAGCACCCACAGCTTCACAGCTTGGGCTCCTCGTCACGCACCGGGTGAGGCGCTGGCGGCACGCTATGGGGAGCTTCGCCTTCAGGCGCCCGGGGAGCGGGCCAATCGGCGAACGGCCAGGGTTTCTGTTCGGTATGGAAGCTGCCGAAACGGCCGATCTGCGCCAGGAACTGGCTCAGGCTATCGCCGAAGTTCATCAGGCCGGCATTCGGCGCGCCGTAGATCAGGCGATAGATCAACTGCACCAGCACCAGCGCGCCCAGGAGAAACTGCGCCACCTGCCACACCAGCACGAATATCAGCATCCACAGCACCCGCAGGAGGATGGACTCGTATTTGGCTTCGGAATTCGTATCGTTCATGTCTGGCTCCTGTGCTGCTCAGTTGAATCCGCTGGTGGAGATAAAGTCGACGTCGGTTTTCGGCTCGCCGCGCATCAAGAGCTCGATTACCTGGTTCAGCGTACGCCCTTCGAACAGGATCGCGTGCAGGCCGGCCACCAGCGGCATGTAGACCCCCAGCTCCTGAGCCTTGACCTTGAGCACCTTGAGGGTGTTGACGCCCTCCGCCACCTCACCCAGGCGGGTCACCGCCTCTTCCAGGCTCAGGCCCTGGCCCAGGGCAAAGCCCACCTGGTAGTTGCGGCTCTTGGGCGAGGAACAGGTGACGATCAGGTCGCCGACCCCGGCCAGGCCAAGGAAGGTCATGGGGTTGGCGCCCTGGCTCACGGCAAAGCGGGTCATTTCCGCCAGCGCCCGGGTAATCAGCATGCTCTTGGTGTTTTCCCCCATGCCCAGGGCCACCGCCATGCCGGCGATGATCGCGTAGACGTTCTTCAGCGCCCCGCCCAGTTCCACACCGAAGCGGTCGGCACTGGCATACACACGGAAGGTGCGGCCATGCAGCGCAGCCTGGACCCGCTGACAGAGCTCTTCGTCTTCACTGGCGACCACGGTGGCGGTCAGGGCGTGCTCGGCCACTTCCCGAGCCAGGTTGGGGCCGGAAAGTACGCCGATGCGCGCTTGCGGGGCGATGTCCTGGAGGATCTCGCTCATCAGCTTGAAGGTCTGGGCCTCGATGCCCTTGGTCAGGCTGACCAGCAGCTTGCCGCGGAGCAGCTCGGCGTGGGGCGCCAGCACCGAGCGCAGGGCGCTGGAGGGCAAGGCGACAAAGCACAGGTCACTGTCATTGAGGGTGGCCAGCAGGTCGGTGACCGGCTCCACCGCCGGATGAATCTTGATGCCCTTGAGATAGCGCGGATTCTCGCGGTTGACCCGAATGGCCTCGGCCTGCTCGGGGTCGCGCATCCACTGCCGCACCCGATGACCGTTCTCGGCCAGCAGATTGGCCACGGCGGTACCAAAACTTCCGCCTCCCAGGACCGCAATAGGGCGCTGTTGTGTCATATGCAATCCGTTAATCCATAGCAGTGGCGATGGCGGCATTATACGGGGCGGTTTTCTCACCACCAGCCCCAGGGGCCATTCAGGCAACCTGTCGGGAACACGTGGAGTCATTCGGGGAATGTCGGGCTTATCGACTGGAAAACTCGACTATCTCGGTTAACATGCGCGCCTTCCATCAAGATTCAAGGCTGTGTCGTGTCCGCTGGCCCCTCACCTCTTCGTCTGTCGCTGCTGCTGGGCATGCTGTTCGGCCACTCGGTGCTGGCCGACGATCTGTTCCTGGACGGCACCGCCCTGCCCGAGGTCCTCACCGCCACCCGCCTGAAACAGTCACCTGCCGCGGTTCCCGGCAGCATGACGGTGCTCGACAACGAGTTGATCAAGGCCAGCGGCGCCCGGGACATCAGCGAACTGCTGCGCCTGGTGCCGGGGATGATGGTCGGCGCCATCAGCGGCAACCAGGCCACGGTCAACTACCACGGCACCAACGCCAGCGAAGCCCGGCGCATGCAAGTACTGATCGACGGGCGTTCGGTGTATCGCGCCGGCCTGGCGACAGTGGACTGGAGCGATATCCCGGTGGCCATGGAAGACATCGAGCGCATCGAGGTGTTTCGCGGCCCCAATACCGTCAGCTACGGCGCCAATGCGCTGATGGCGGTGGTCAACATCATCACCCGCGCCCCGGCCAACAGCCATGGCACGCGGGTCAAGCTGACCCGGGGCCAGCGCGGCATCAGCGACTGGTACGCCAGCCAGGGTACCGGCTGGGAAAGCGGCGACCTGCGCCTGTCGCTGTCGGGGCAGGAAGATGATGGCTTCGACAAGAATCGCCTGGGGGCCGACTACCGCGACAGCAAGCGCTTGAACCGCTTCAGTCTGTCCGTGAGCCAGATGCTCAATGAACAGCAGAGCATCGACTGGCAGTTGAATGCCAAGGAAGGCGCCAACCAGCGGCCCTATACCTATCAGCCGGTGTTCCACGGGGTAATCCAGCAAGGCAACAACTCCGATGTGGTGGCCAAGGACTACGCCGGGTCACTGCGCTGGAACCTGGAGCTCAATCCACAGCACAGCCTTTATATCCAGGGCTCGGCCCAGCACTGGGACCGCCAGCAGACCTGGCGTGCCTGCGACGCGGCAATTTCCTTCAGCCCCGAGCTGACACGCCTGTGGCAACTCAACCCGAACTACGCCGAGCGCCTGGCGCGCCACATGCCCGATTATTTAAGCGCGGCGCCCGGTGGAACCCCGACGGAACAGGCATTGGCCAACCAGGTCATCGACCAATGGAAAACCGGCGGCGGCAAGAATACCGTCTGCGGCAACATCGACCAGAGCTCTCGGGAAACCCGCTATGACCTGGAGCTGCAGGACACCCTGAGCCTCAGCGACAACCTGCGGCTGGTCAGCGGCATGAACTATCGTTACGACCGGGCCGACTCCGAAACCTACTTCAACGGCACCCTCGACGACACCACCTGGCGCCTGTTCGGCCAGCTGGAGTGGCGGGCCAGCGAACATTGGCTGATCCAGGGCGGGGCTATGTACGAAGACACCCAGCTGACCGGCAACTCCCTGACCCCGAGGATCGCGGTCAACTACCTGATCAACCCGCGCCACGGCTTGCGGGCGGTGTATTCGGAAGCCATCCGCTCCCCGGACATGTTCGAGAACAACGTCAACTGGAGCTACCGGGTCACCGGCCTGAGTACCCCGGTCTACGGCCAGAACAGCGCCCAGTACTTCGTCAAGACCCGTGGCCCCGGCAACCTCGACCAGGAGCACATGCGTTCCCGGGAACTGGGCTACAACGGTTACTTCGTCGACCAGGCGCTGAACCTCGACATCAAGCTGTTCTATGACGAAATCACCGGGATGATCAGCGAGCCGCTGCGCAACAACCAGTACATCGCCAGCAACAGCAACGCCTCGCGCTTCGCCGGTACCGAGAGCCAGCTGGACTGGCAACTGAGCCGCGCCGACCGCCTGCGCCTGACCTACGCCTACGTCCATGCCCAGGCCAGCAACCGCCTGGACCAGCGCCTGACCGCCAGCAACAGCGGCTCCGCCGGCTGGCTGCGCAATTGGGGCCAGGGCTGGTCCAGCGCGCTCTTCTACTATGGCGACAGCGCCCTCAACGGCTACCGATTCGAACGGGTCGACACCCGCATCGCCAAGCGCCTGGCCCTGGGCAGCAAGACCAGCCTGGAACTGGCCGGCACCCTGCAGCAACGGCTCGACCACCAGCCCACCACCTTCGCCGACAATCTCTACGACTCGCGCCACGTGGTCTACTTCAGCGCGGAGCTCGAGTTCTGACATGGGCCACTGTCGGCCCTGGAAGGCCCTGCGCATACATCGTCGCCTGTGCCTGTGCCTGTGCCTGCTGGTACTGGGCATGCTGCTGGGCAACCCGTTGTGGGCGGCCGATGTGCTGCTCACCGCCAGCGACGACAACAGCAGCGTGCGCACCTTCACCGAAGAACTGGCCGCCCAGCGCCCCCGGGACCAGGTGCGCTTCGTCCCCCTGGCCCAACTGCCGCCGCCGGGCCAGTTGCCCGGCAGCACGCGCCTGATCCTGCTGGACCCGCAAAGCCTCGACTGGCGCCTGCAAGATCCCTTGGGCCCGCCGACCCTGGTCCTGCGCATCAGCCGCCTGCAGGCCCAACAGCGCCTGGCGCAAAGCCCTCATCCACGGTTGAGCCTGCTGTGGAGCGATCCGCCCCTGGAGCGCCAGTTACGCCTGATCCGCAGTGTTCTGCCGCAGGTGCGCCGGGTGGGGGTGCTGTACAGCGCCGACAGCCGGTTCCTGCTCAAGGAGCTGCACCTGGCCGCGCAAACCCTGAACATGGAAATCATCGCCGAACCCTGGGACAGCACCAGCGACAGCCGCCCGCTGCAGAACCTGCTGCGCAACAGCGAAGTGCTGCTGGGCCTGGATGATCCGAAGCTGTACAACCCGAAAACCGTGAAGAACCTGCTACTGAGCAGCTACGCCCGGCAACAGGCGCTGATCGGCCCCAATGCCGGCTTCGTCCGGGCCGGCAGCCTGGCCAGCACGTACAGCGACCAGCAGGACTGGCTGCAGACCCTGGACAGCCTGCTCGACCAACCGCCGGCTCGCTGGCCCCGCGCGCTATACCCGACGGCTTTCAAAGTAATGAGCAACCCACAGGTGGCACGCTCGCTGGGCATCGAGGAAATCGACCCGCAGGCCGTTGCGCGCCAGTTGAGTGAAGGAGAGAAGCACCCATGACATTGCGTCGCCGATGGGATATCCAGACCCGCACTCAGCTCATCAGCCTGGGCCCGGCCCTGCTCCTGACCCTGCTGCTGATCAGCTTCTTTACCTTCGTGCGTATCCAGGACTTGCGCCAGGAGCTCAACCACACCGGGCAACTGATCGCCAATCAACTGGCGCCAGCCACCGAGTACGGGGTGATCTCCGGCAACAACGAGGGCCTGGAGAGCCTCCTGCAGGCAACCCTGGCCACACCTCATGTGCACTTCCTGGAAGTGCAGGACAGCGCCAACAACATCCTGGTGTACGTGGAACAGCCCTCGGCCAGCCACAACCACGCGCAGCAGATCAAGGTATTCCAGGCCCCGGTACGCCTGCAGCGCATCCAGGTGCACAACGACTTTCTGCAGAACGACCCGGCCAGCGTGGCCGCCCAGGGCGATGGTTACCTGGGCCGGGTGATCGTCGGCATGTCCAACGACGCCTTCAGCCAGCGCCAGCAGGAAATCCTCCTCAAGGCCGCCATCCTCGCGCTGTTCGCCCTGCTCTTCACCTTCCTCCTGGCCCGGCGCCTGGCGGCCGGCCTGGCACAGCCGATCCGCGCCATGGGCGATGCGGTGAAGGCAATCCAGGAAGGGGATTTCAAGACCCCGCTGCCGATCGTCGACGATGGCGAGCTGGGCAACCTGGCCCGGCACATCAACAACCTCGCCGCCGGCCTGGAACTGGCCAGCCGCGAGCAGCACCAGGCCATGTCCCAGTTGATCCAGACCCGGGAAGAGGCGGAACGGGCGAACAAGGCCAAGTCGGATTTCCTGGCGATGATGAGCCACGAGCTGCGCACACCGATGAACGGTGTACTGGGCATGCTGCAACTGCTGGAAACCACCCAGATGACCCAGGAACAGAGCGAGTACGCGGCGCTGGCGTCGGAATCCACCGAACACCTGCTGAAGGTGATCAACGACATCCTCGACTTCTCCCGCATCGAACGCTCGGCCCTGGAACTGGAGCACATCCCATTCAACCTTGCCGAACTGATCACCAGCTCGGCCCAGGCCTTCCAGCACAGCGCCCTGCAACGCGGCCTGGACTTGCAACTGCGGCTGCCGCCGGGCATGGAGTCGCTGCAGGTCAAGGGCGACCCGACGCGAATCCGGCAGATCCTGGTCAACCTGATCGGCAACGCCCTGAAATTCACCGAGCAGGGCAGCATCACCATCGAGCCCCAGTGGCAGGCCCTGGATCACGAACTGCTGTGGTTCACCTGCGCAGTGCGCGAC
>NZ_VYKE01000096.1:0-22331 GCF_032424515.1 Pseudomonas sp. JV245A | reverse complement strand
TGCATTTTCTATGATCAGCCGCAAAACAGCCCATTCGCAGCTTCTATATAGAGGCGTAAAAAAGACCATGCGCACTATATTGCTCATCCATGATTAGTTGAGCATCATGTTCCAGGTGCCCCTCCCCCAACACTCTGGATGACCCCTTGCATGAATGACCAACCGCGCAGCCTTGCCTCGACCCTGTTTCCGGTGGGGCTGCTGCTTATTGCCATGGCCTCGATTCAATCAGGAGCCTCACTGGCCAAGAGCATGTTCCCAATCGTTGGCGCACAAGGAACCACAACCCTGCGGCTGATTTTCGCCAGCATCATCATGCTGCTTCTATTAAGACCCTGGCGCGCCAAGTTCACCACCAACACCCTGCGCACCGTGATCATCTACGGCATGGCCCTGGGCGGCATGAACTTCCTCTTCTATATGTCCCTCAGGAGTGTCCCTCTGGGCATCGCCGTCGCCCTCGAGTTCACAGGCCCCCTCGCAGTAGCCATCTATGCGTCACGCAAGGCCATAGACTTCCTGTGGATCGCTCTGGCTATCGTCGGGCTGCTACTGCTTATTCCCACCGGAGCCACAGAAACAGCCATCGACCTGGTCGGTGCAGGTTATGCACTGGGGGCCGGGGTCTGCTGGGCGCTGTACATACTCTTCGGACAGAAGGCCGGAGCCGAGAACGGCATTCAGACCGCCGCCCTGGGCGTCATGATTGCTGCTCTCTTTGTTGCACCCATAGGCATAGTCCATGCCGGCGCCGCACTACTGACTCCCTCCCAGATCCCGGTTGCCCTGGGAGTCGCCATCTTGTCCACAGCCCTCCCCTATAGCCTGGAGATGGTTGCCCTGACTCGCATGCCAGCCCGGACCTTCGGCACCCTGATGAGTATCGAGCCCGCTTTCGGCGCGCTTTCGGGCCTGTTGTTCCTCCACGAGTACCTGTCCCTGTCCCAGTGGACGGCAATCGCTTGCATCATCCTGGCTTCCGTAGGCGCCACCATGACCATGCGCCGCGAGGCCAAACCAATAGTTGCAGTTGATTGAGATTCAACTCTGGTAATTGGTGCTCATTTAGGCCATGTTTAGCCGGCTACTCAACGTCGCCCAGGGAGTTGCCGGACAGGGATATCGCACACGCAAAAGACGACAGGTAATGCAGTCACACTCGGACGCCAGATCCGGGGCTAGCGATAAGGACGGGGATGAAACGATTTTTGATACTGTTGGCCGTACTTGCAATTGCAGGCTGCGCGGCGACCGCGAAAACCGAAGTCAAACGGGGCAAGAAAGGACTCCACATCAACTGCTCGGGCTTATCTTCTTCCTGGGAAAAGTGCTACACCAAGGCGACTGAGTCCTGCGGCCCCAAAGGCTACAAGGTCATCGCCAAGTCCGGTGATGCCGTGGAAGACCCAGGCGACTACCCCTTCGGCCTGAACCCTGCCGGCTACACCAGCCGCAGCATGATCGTCATCTGCAAATAGCCTTGCCGGTCAACTTGCGGGCAGCCGCTCCAGCTGCCCGATGATCTGCTCATGGCTGGACGCCAGTACCTGATGCTGAATGGCGGGGTTCACCAGCATTCGCGCTACCACCAACGCGCCAACGCACTGGGACAGGATCGACCAGGCCAGGCTTTCGCTGCCCAGAGTCTGCGCCCAAGCCTGGTGCAAGCGGCAGATCCAGTCCTGCGCCTCCTGCCGCACCTCTAGGCTCCCCCGGGCAATCTCCGCACCCAATGCCGGCAGTGCGCAGCCAGCACCCGGCTGTTGCAGATGCGCCACGCTCAAGTACTGCTTCAGGCAGCGACGCAACTTCTCCTGATTCTGCTGCCCCTCCCCGCCCAGGCGCGCCAGACTCTGGCTCAACTCGCGCTCGACAATCGAGCTGAACAATTCGTCCTTGGAGGTGAAGTGGCTATAGAAAGCCCCGCCACTCAGGCCAATGGCTTTCATCAAGGCATCCACCCCCACAGTGGAAAAACCTTCGTTCTTGGCCTGCGCCGCGCTGCTTTGCAGCAGACGCTCGCGGGTTTCCTGCTTGTGACTGGCTGAATAACGCATTCCCTGACGGGCTCCCAAGTTTTCTTGACGACGGAAAAATCATAGCATAACGTTCGTTTAGTTAACGATCGTTTACCAAAGAGCGAACCTCCCATGACTGCAACCTTGAACAAGAACAAAGTCGTACTGGTAGTGGGTGCCGGCGACGCGACCGGCGGTGCTATTGCCAAGCGTTTCGCAGCCGAAGGCTTTATTGCCTGCATGACCCGCCGCAGCGCGGACAAACTGCAACCCCTGGTGGACGCCATCCAGCAGTCCGGCGGCCAGGCCCATGGTTTTGGCTGTGATGCACGCAAAGAGGAAGACGTGATCGCGCTGATCGAGCAGATCGAAACCCAGATCGGCCCTATCGAGGCGTTCGTCTTCAATATTGGCGCCAATGTGCCCTGCAGCATTCTTGAAGAAACTGCACGCAAGTATTTCAAGATCTGGGAAATGGCCTGCTTTTCGGGCTTTCTCAATGCCCGGGAAGTGGCCAAGCGCATGGCCAAACGCCAACGCGGCACTATTCTGTTCACCGGCGCCACCGCAGGCGTACGCGGTGCCGCCGGCTTTGCCGCCTTCGCCGGGGCCAAGCACGGCATTCGCGCCTTGGCCCAGAGCATGGCGCGGGAACTGGGCCCCCTGAACATCCATGTCGGCCATGTCATCGTCGACGGTGCCATCGACACCGACTTCATCCGTACCAGCTTTCCCGAAAAATACGCCCTCAAGGACCAGGACGGCATCCTCAACCCCGAGCATATCGCCGAAAACTACTGGTACCTGCACAGCCAGCCCCGGGACGCCTGGACCTTCGAGCTGGACCTGCGCCCGTGGAACGAACGCTGGTAAGGCCTTCTCCGATAACAACAATCAAGGAGTCTGAAACATGAGCAAAAAGGTGGAGTTCTTCTTCGACCTGGGTAGCCCGACCTCATACCTGGCCTATACCCAACTGCCAAAAATCTGCGCCGAAACCGATAGCCAGCTGGTGTATCAGCCCATGCTGCTGGGCGGGGTCTTCAAGACCACCGGCAACGCCTCCCCCATCAGTGTTCCCGCCAAGGGCCGGTATATGCTGCACGACCTGGCGCGCTTTGCCCGGCGCTATGGGGTGGAGCTCAACTTCAATCCGCACTTTCCCATCAATACCCTGCTGCTGATGCGCGCCACCACCGGGGTTCAACTGCGCCTGCCGGAACGTTTCGGTGAATTCCTCGACTGCCTGTTCCGTGCGCTCTGGGTGGACAAACGCAACCTCAACGACCCGGCCACCATCACCCAGGTCCTGGAACAAGGTGGCTTCGACCCGCAGCAGATCCTCGACCTGAGCAATGACGAAGAGGTCAAGGCCGCCCTCAAGGACAAGACCGAACAGGCGTTGCAAAAAGGGGTGTTCGGCGCGCCCAGCATGTTCGTGGGAGACGAACTGTTCTTTGGCCAGGACCGCCTGGATTTCGTCCGCGAAGCCTTGAACGCGCCGTAACCTGCCCTGTCCCTGGCAGCGGCCGCGCCATTGCCAGGAGCCCATCGCGTGACGTCACCCGCCTTGCGCGGGTGACATCTTTCCTCAGATAGCCGCAGTACGAACCTGCAACCACTCCAGGGCCGGGCCCTCCAGCAGCGGGCTGAGGCGCCGGCGGACTTCGGCGTGATAGCCGTTGAACCATTCGCGCTCATCCTCGGTGAGCAGCGATGGCTCCAGGCAACGGGTATCGATCGGGCACAGGGTGAGGGTTTCGAAGTTCAGAAACTCACCGAACTCGGTCTTGCCCGCCTCACGGTTGAGCGCCAGGTTCTCGATTCGTACGCCCCAGCGGCCAGGGCGGTAGGTCCCGGGTTCGATCGAAGTGATCATCCCCGGTTGCATCGCAGTCTGCGGCGTCGCTGCGGCCTGATAGGCAATCACCTGCGGGCCTTCGTGAACGTTGAGAAAATAACCGACGCCATGCCCGGTGCCGTGCCCGTAGTCCACACCCTCGGCCCAGATCGGCGCCCGGGCGATGGCATCCAGCAACGGCGACAGAATGCCCCGCGGAAACTGCGCCCGGGACAGCGCGATAACGCCCTTGAGCACCCGGGTGCAATCGCGCTTCTGCTCGGCACTCGGCGTCCCCACCGGCACCATGCGCGTGATATCGGTGGTGCCCCCCAGGTACTGGCCGCCGGAATCGATCAGCAACAGGCCATCACCCTCGATCACCGCATGCTCTTCGGGCGTGGCGTGGTAATGGGGCATGGCGCCGTTGGCGTTGAACGCTGCAATGGTATTGAAGCTTAGCGAGACATAACCCGGGCGCTGCTCACGGGCGGCCGTCAGGCGCTCATCAATGGTCAGCTCGGTAATGCGCTCACGCCCCAGGGCGCTGTCCAGCCAGGCGAAGAATTCGCAGAGCGCCGCACCATCCTGCTCCATGGCCTGGCGAATGTGCTCGGCGTCCGCCAGGCTCTTGCGCGACTTGGCCAGGGTGGTGGGGTTGAGCCCCTCCAGCAGCTTCACCCCGGGGTTCAGGTGCTCCAGCAAGCCCGCGGTGACGCGCGCCGGGTCGATCTGCAACGCTACGCCTTCCGGCACTGCCTGCAAGGCCGCGGACACCTCTGAATAGTCGCGCAGGCTGACGCCATCCACCTCCAGTTGCGCGCGCAATGCCTCATCGACCTTGCTCAAGGCCACGAACAAGGTCGCCTGCTGCTGGCTGATCAGGGCAAAGGAGACAAACACCGGGTTGAAGGACACATCGGCGCCGCGCAGGTTGAACAGCCAGGCAATGTCATCGAGGGTAGCGATGAAATGCCAGTCGGCGCCACGCTCCTTGAGAGTTGCGCGCAACGCCGCAAGCTTCTCGACCCGGCTCTGGGTGGCCTGGGGCGGCAGATGCTGATAGACCGGCTGATCGGGCAATGACGGGCGGTCGTCCCAAGCTTCTTGTAGCAGGTCGATATCGGTACGCAAGCTGGCCCCGCGTTCCTGCAGCTTGCTGCCCAGGGTACGGGCCGAAGCCAAGGCCATGACCGCGCCGTCCACCGCCACCACCGCACCTTGCGGGGTCTGCTCGGCCAGCCAGTCCAGGGGCCCGGGCTGGCCCGGTTGCAACTTCACCAGTTCGATGCCGCTGCCCTTGAGTTCCTTGGTGGCCTGCTCCCAGTAACGGCTGTCGGCCCATACGCCGGCAAAGTCAGCGGTCACGATCAAGGTCCCGACCGACCCATGAAACCCCGACAGCCACTGGCGCCCTTGCCAGTAGCCCGGCAGGTATTCCGACAGGTGCGGGTCGGCCGAGGGCACCAGCAAGGCGTGAATGCCTTCGCGGCTCATCAGCTGACGGACATGCGCCAAGCGCTGGGGGACCACTCCATTGGTCGAAGGCTGGGTACTCATTGTGTCTCCTTAACCGGCTTAATCATTGTTATGGAAGATCGAAGTCACTCGACCCTCAAGGTTGTGTTGTGGCCCAGAACGCAGGGGCTGAGGCGGTCGCCGCCTGGATCAGTTGAGCGGCGCGATCCACATCCTGTTCGCAGGTGAAACGCCCGAGGCTCAAGCGGATGGTCCGCGCGGCCTGCCCGGCATCATGCCCCAGCGCCAGCAATACATGGGAAGGCGCATTGCTTGCCGAGTTGCAGGCCGAAGTCGCGGAAAAGGCCAGGGCCGCGCCCAACGCCGCCCCATCAAAACCTCCCTCGGTGAAGGTCAGGCTCAGGGTGTGGGGAATGCGCTGGGTGACACTGCCATTCAAGCGCAGGCCGGCGATACCCGCCAGTTGCTCCAGCAGGCGCCCGCGCAGACGCACGATGGCGGCGGTTTCTTCCTCGAACAGTTCGCCGGCCAGGGCGAAGGCGGCGCCCATGGCCGCGATCTGGTGGGTGGCCAGGGTTCCGGAGCGCAAGCCGCCCTCATGGCCGCCGCCATGAATCTGCGCCTGCACGTGTTGCTGCGCCCGCGGCCCGACATACAGCGCGCCGATGCCCTTGGGGCCATATAGCTTATGGGCCGAGAACGACATCAGGTCCACCGGCCACCGGGCCAGATCGATGGCCACCTTGCCCGCACCCTGGGCGGCATCCACATGCAACAGGGCGCCACGCTCACGCACCACCTGGCCAATGGCCAGAATGTCGTTGAGGGTGCCCAGTTCGTTGTTCACCAGCATCAGCGACACCAGGAAGGTGTCGTCGCGCAGGGCTTCGCTGACCGCTTGCGCGGTGATCAGGCCATCGGCATCCGGCACCAGGTAGGTCACTGCGACCCCGGCCTCCTGCAGTTGCCGGGCGGTGTCGAGCACCGCCTTGTGTTCGATCTGGCTGGTGATGACATGGCCGCCGCTCACGCCCCGGGCCTGCATCACCCCCTTGAGGGCCAGGTTGTTGGATTCGGTAGCGCCGGAGGTCCAGACAATCTGCTCGGGCTGCGCGCCGACCAGTTGTGCCACTTGTTGCCGGGCGCGCTCGACGTAACCCCGCGCTTCCCGGCCAAAGGCGTGTGAACTGGACGCCGGATTGCCGAAATGGGCGTTGAAACCCAGGCACTCCAGCATGACCTGAATGACTCGCTCATCCACCGGCGTGGTGGCGGCGTAGTCGAAATAAAGAGGACGCTTGTTCATGACTGAAAACCCGCAGAGCTTGTTCCAGGGTCGGCATATGCTGGCAAAAAGGCGAGGCAGCCACGCGCCGTGTATAGGCGGCGCGGCAAATGCTGGCCTTGAGCAGTACCCGATCGGATGCAGTTAAAGAAGAACATCTTCGTTTAAAAGTGCGTAGGAACGCTCCTGCATCGCAGCTTACAGGCTCGAGGCAGCGCCATGAAGCGCCGTTCAACTCATCTTTTCGAACAACAGCGGTGCCAGGGAAAGCACCAGCAAGGCGGCCATCAACAGATTGAACAGGCGCAACCAGCGCGGGTTGCGCAACACATTGCGCAGCAAGCTGCCGCACGCAGCCCAGAGGCTCACCGTGGGCGCATTGATCAGCGCGAACACCGCGGCAATCACCAGCACATTGGTGAAGTAGCCCTGCAACGGGGTATAGGTACTGATGGCCCCCACTGCCATGACCCAGGCCTTGGGATTGACCCACTGGAACGCCGCGGCGCCCCAATAGCCCAGCGGCCGGCCGTGGTGCTGCTGTTCATCGGACAGCGGCCCGGAACGGGCAATCTTCCACGCCAGGTACAGAAGGTACGCTGCGCCAACGTAGCGCAGCTCGCTGTACAGCAGCGGGTAGGCCTCGAACACCGCCCCCAGGCCCAGGCCGACCGCCAGCACCAGGACAAAGAAGCCGCAGCTGATGCCGAGGATGTGGGGAATGGAACGGTTGAAGCCGAAGTTCACCCCCGAGGCCAGCAACATAGTGTTGTTGGGACCGGGCGTGATGGAAGTGACCAGGGCAAACAGGGCGAAGGCCAACAGCAGGTCAGGGGAAAGGCTCATGGGGGCAAGGTCCGGGGCAGGTCGATCAGGCCTCGACCCTAACCCAGCCTCAGGCTGAAACCCACGGACAGTTGCTGAAAACTTGGACCAGTACAGTTCTTCTCAACTGGCAGGTTGATGGCGACTGATATTGCGCTGCGCACTCATTTCACCCTGGCTGTCGAAGCTCGCCGGGCGGCCCAGCAACTCGGCCTTTTTCTGCTGGTATTCATCGAAGGACAAACCGCGCCGGTTCAACGCCTCCATAGCCAGCTCCCGGATTTCCTGCGCGGTATAGGGCCGCAACTCCGGTGCACCGGGGCTGGCACAACCGGCCAGCACACTGGAAACCAACAACAGCAAGACAGCAGAGAAAGCCTTCATGGCGAGCACCTGGGGCGGGTTGCGAACAATGGACACAGGCTACTCGCGCGCCATCAGCGGCAAAAATCACCCTGCTCGATAGTGGCTATCGATCGTTCCAAGGCCAGGGCGCTGCTCACCCTTATATTCCATAAAGATCTATAAATATGAAAAAAAGCTCTTTTAAGGAATAACAACAAGCCTTTATAACAGTCCCATCTCGCCCGCCAACTGTTGCCAGAGCAACTGTTGGCCAGGCAACAGCCGATCAACAAAACAGCGGTTGGGCAACAGCACCCGGCAACTGCAGATCAGCGCAAAACCGCGCCGTACAAGGGCTGCAAGTCTTTGGTACAGCTCTTGCTCCAGAGCCCGGGACCTGCCACTGCTCGTTGAGCCACTGTTTAAAAAGGAACTGATCATGTCCCGCCCCTTGAACGTCGTAGCCCTTTCCGGTGGAACCTGGCGCCCATCGCGCACCCTGGTGCTGACCCAGGCCCTGCTGGCTGAACTGTCCGGGCACCTGTCCTTCAACGCCCACCTGATCGAACTGGGGGATATCGCCCGCCCGGTGGGTGCCGCCCTGTCGCGCCAGGAACTGCCGGCCGAGGTTGAAGCCGAACTCCAGGCCATCGAGAACGCCGACCTGCTGATCGTCGCCGCCCCGGTGTATCGCGGTTCCTATCCCGGCCTGCTCAAGCACCTGTTCGACCTGATCGATCTCAATGCCCTGATCGATACCCCGGTGCTGCTGGCCGCGACGGGTGGCAGCGAACGCCATGCCCTGGTTCTGGATCACCAGCTACGCCCACTGTTCAGTTTCTTCCAGGCCCTGACCCTGCCGATCGGCGTGTACGCCACCGAGGCCGACTTCAGCAATTACCAGATCACCAGCGACCTGCTCAAAGCGCGCATCCAGCTCGCCGCCGAACGGGCCGCGCCGCTGTTTCGCGCCCACCCGACCCACCTGCTGAAAATCGCCTGAGGAGCTGTCATGGATGTGTTCTGGTTTCTTCCGACCCACGGCGACGGCCATTTCCTCGGCACTGCCCAGGGCGCGCGCCCGGTCACCCTCAACTACCTCAAGCAAGTGGCGCAGGCCGCGGACAGCCTGGGCTATCACGGTGTGCTGATTCCCACCGGGCGCTCCTGCGAAGACTCCTGGGTGATCGCCTCGGCCCTGGTGCCCCTGACCGAACGCCTGCGCTACCTGGTGGCGATCCGCCCAGGGATCATCTCCCCCACGGTTTCCGCGCGCATGGCCGCGACCCTGGATCGGCTGTCCAACGGCCGCCTGCTGATCAACGTGGTCACCGGCGGCGACCCGGACGAAAACCGCGGCGACGGCAGCTTCCTCAGCCACAGCGAACGCTATGAAGTCACTGACGAATTCCTGCAGATCTGGCGTCGGGTGCTGCAAGGCGAAGCCGTGGACTTCGAAGGCAAGCACCTGCATGTGCAGAACGCCAAGGCGCTCTACCCGCCCGTGCAGAAGCCCTACCCGCCGCTGTACTTCGGCGGTTCCTCCGAGGCCGCTCATGAACTGGCGGCGGACCAGGTGGATGTCTACCTGACCTGGGGCGAGCCACCGGCGGCGGTGGCGCAGAAACTGGCCGACGTACGCGAACGTGCAGCGCGCAAGGGCCGCACGGTGAAGTTCGGCATCCGCCTGCATGTGATCGTGCGTGAGACCGAGGACGAAGCCTGGAAAGCCGCGGACAAGCTGATCGAGCACATCAGCGACGACACCATCGCCGCCGCCCAGCAGTCCTTTTCCCGCTTCGACTCCGAAGGCCAGCGGCGCATGGCAGCGCTGCACGGCGGGCGCCGCGACCAGTTGCAGATCGCCCCCAACCTCTGGGCCGGGGTCGGCCTGGTGCGCGGTGGCGCCGGTACCGCCCTGGTGGGCAACCCGCAGCAAGTGGCCGAGCGCATCAAGGAGTACGCGGACCTGGGAATCGAGAGCTTCATTTTCTCCGGCTACCCGCACCTGGAAGAAGCCTATCGCTTCGCCGAGCTGGTGTTCCCGCTGCTGCCGGAGCCCTATGCCAGCCTGGCCGGCCGCGGTGTCACCAACCTCACCGGGCCGTTCGGCGAAATGATCGCCAACGACGTGTTGCCCAACAGCCGCTGAAATCCCCAATGCTGTTGCAGGAGCCGGCTTGCCGGCGAAGGCGATCTTCCGGCCCGCTTCGCTGGCAAGCCAGTTCCTGCAGCTCGCAGCACCTTTTCCCGGCCGCCACAACGGCCACGAACGAGGAACACCGCGTGACTGCCAAACCGCAAAGCGCCCTGTTGTCCCCCCTGCAGACCGCCCGCCAACTGGCCGCCGAGTTTGCCCTGACCGCCGTCGAGCGCGACGAGCGCGGCGGCACCCCCAAGGCCGAGCGCGACGCGCTGCGCCAAAGCGGCCTGCTGGCCCTGAGCATTCCCAGCCAGTTCGGCGGGCTCGGCGCGCCCTGGAGCGAGACGCTGAACATCGTCCGCGAATTCGCCCGGGTCGACAGCTCCATCGCCCATGTCTTCGGCTTCCACCACCTGATGCTGGCCACCGTGCGCCTGTTCGCCAAACCCGAACAGTGGCAACCCTGGTTCGAACAGACCGCACGCAAGAACTGGTTCTGGGGCAACGCCCTGAACCCACTGGACACCCGCACCGTGGTCCGGAACCTGGGGGGCTGGCGCGAGTTTTCCGGCAAGAAGAGCTTCTGCTCCGGTGCCAGCGACTCGGAAATGCTCATTGCCTCGGCAGTGGACGAAAGCAATGGCGGCAAGTTGCTGATCGCCGCGATCCCCAGCGGCCGCAGCGGCATCACCCTGCACCACGACTGGAACAACATCGGCCAGCGCCAGACCGATAGCGGCAGCGCCACCTTCGAACGGGTACGGGTGGAGGAGTCGGAACTGCTGCTGGACCCTGGCCCGCTGAGCACACCATTCGCCTGCCTGCGCCCGCTGATCGCCCAACTGACCTTCACCCACATGTTCCTCGGCATCGCCGAAGGCGCCTTCGAAGAAGCCCGGCAGTACACCCTCGGCGAAACCCGGGTCTGGCATAAGTCCAGCGCCCAGGACGTGCGCCAGGACCCCTACATACTCAGCCACTACGGCGAATTCTGGGTCGCCCTGGAAGGCATCCGCCTGCTGGTGGAGCGGGCCGCCGCGCTGCTGGACCAGGCCTGGGCCAAGGGCCCGGCCCTTAGCGCCGAAGAGCGCGGGCACCTGGCCACGGCCATCGCCACCGCCAAGGTCGCCGCCAGCCGCCAGGGCCTGGAGCTGTGCAGCCGCCTGTTCGAAGTCACCGGCGCGCGCTCGACCCACGCCTCCCTGGGCCTGGACCGGCACTGGCGCAACCTGCGCACCCAGACCCTGCACGACCCGCTGGACTACAAGCTTCATGAGCTGGGCGACTGGGCGCTGAACCAGTCCCTGCCAACCCCGACTTTCTACTCCTAGCCTTCTGTTCGACGGAGAGTGCCGATGCAGCTTCTGACCCTACCCCCTTCGCCCGCCCTGGCGACCTCGATCCGCGCCACCGCCCAGGTGTTCGAGGACCCGAAATCCCAGGCCCTGCTGGCGCACCTGCAACAGGTGGCACCGAGCGAAGCCAGCGTGCTGATCATTGGCGAAACCGGGACCGGCAAGGAGCTGGTGGCGCGCCATATCCACAACCTCAGTGCCCGGCGCAACCGACCGTTCGTGGCGGTGAACTGCGGTGCCTTCTCCGAATCCCTGGTGGAGGCGGAACTGTTCGGCCATGAGAAAGGCGCCTTTACCGGTGCCCTCAGCGCCAAGGCCGGGTGGTTCGAAGAGGCCGACGGCGGCACCCTGTTCCTCGACGAGATCGGCGACCTGCCCATGGCCATCCAGGTCAAGCTGCTGCGGGTGCTGCAGGAGCGCGAAGTGGTGCGCCTGGGTTCGCGCAAGAGCATTCCCATCGATGTGCGCGTACTGGCCGCCACCAACGTGCAACTGGAAAAGGCCATCAACGCCGGGCATTTTCGCGAAGACCTGTATTACCGCCTGGACGTGGTCAGCCTGGAACTGAGCCCGCTGCGCGAGCGCCCCGGCGACATCCTGCCGCTGACCCGGCACTTCATCGAGGCCTACAGCCAGCGCCTGGGCTACGGCAGCATCAGCATCAGCCCCGAGGCCGAGCACAAGCTCAAGAGCTACAGTTGGCCGGGCAACATCCGCGAGTTGGAAAACGTCATCCACCACACCCTGCTGATCTGCCGCAACGGGGTGATCCAGCGCGACGACCTGCGCCTGTCCAACATGCGCATCGAACGCGCCGACGACAGCCACCCGAGCCACGACGACTCTGCCGAGGCCCTGCTGGAACGGGCCTTTGAAAAACTCTTCGCCGAACAGGCCGGGGCCCTGCACGAAAAGGTCGAGGATGCCTTGCTGCGCGCGGCCTACCGCTTCAGCCACTACAACCAGGTGCACACCGCCAACCTGCTGGGCCTGAGCCGCAACGTCACCCGGACCCGGCTGATCAAGATCGGCGAACTGGCGGTGAACAAGCGGCGCCCCATCGATGCGCCCAACGAGCGCACCCTGCAACTGTCGATCTAGCCCGGCAGGTCGCAGTGCAAGGCATTGTCGTGGCTACGGGCGATGCTGCTACGCACCTGGAATGAACCGAAGGTCACGGCCTTGGCCTGGTGGGCGAGGATCAACTGCCAGAAATCCTGCTCGCCGCTCTCGAAGCGCCGGAACGCCGCTTCGCCGGCTTCCCGGGATTGCCATTGCAGGTAATTGAGCACCCGCCGGCCATCGTCGCTGGCCTGCACGCTGGCACTCAGAAAACCGCCATAGCCCTGGGCCAGGCGCTCGGTCTGCTCGGCCAGGGCCGATACCAGGGCCTGTTGCTGATGGGGCTCGATCTCGAACTCGATCAATTGGGTAAAGCTGCGGGTCTTTTCAAAGGCGCTCATGGATCACTCTCCACTGGGGGCAAACAGAATATTGCTGTTGAATGCGCCGCAGGGTAAAACCTCTAGTTAAGTCAAGGTCAAGCGTATTTTTCCTCCCGAGGTCCACTGATGATCGAACCCGACTCCCGTCATAAAGAGCTGAGCGTCGGCCAACTGTCGGCCCGCAGTGGCGTAGCCGTCACCGCGCTGCATTTCTACGAAACCAAGGGCCTGATCCACAGCCATCGCAACGCGGGCAACCAGCGCCGCTACCCACGTTCGGTGCTGCGCCGGGTGTCGCTGATCAAGGTGGCCCAGCGCCTGGGCATTCCCCTGGCAGAGATCGGCCAGGCCCTGGCGACCCTGCCCGCTGACCGCGCGCCCACTGCCGCGGACTGGCAGCGCCTGTCGGAACAGTGGAGCCGCGAACTGGACGAACGCATCCGCCAACTGAGCCTGCTGCGCGAGCGGCTGAACCAGTGCATTGGCTGTGGCTGCCTGTCCATGGAAGGGTGCCCGCTGCGCAACTATGGAGATGCCCTGGGAGACGCCGGCCCGGGCGCCCGCCTGCTGGAGCCCGACGCCGCCACCGACACCCCGTAGCCGGCTTCCCTCGTAGGGGCCGGCTTGCCGGCGAAGGCTGACTCTCGGGCCTCTTCGCTGGCAAGCCAGCTCCTACAGCCACATCGCCTTCGTACCCGTAGGAGCCGGCTTGCCGGCGAAGGCGATCTCACGGGCATCTCCCCTCGCAAGCCGGATTCCCGCTCAGCGCTGACAGGTAAGAAAACCTGTGGAGCATCGTAAGTAAAAACGTCCCTATGCTAATGTCGCGTCCTGCTTCCTACGACGAGCTCCGCTTCCATGCCAAGGACTGCCTCCTTCGAAAAGCCACGCTGGCTGCGCGATCTGCTGCGCTTTCTACCCCTGAAAAGCCAATTCGTCCTGTCCGGCAACGTCCGCGACCTGCAAGCCAGTGAGGTGGCCCCCGGGGTCATTACCCCCCAGCCCTTCAACCTCAATCTGCGCGACGAACTGCTGGCGGCGGGCTATGCCCAGGTGCTGAGCTGGGACCCCCTTGGCGGCCTCAGGGTTTTGCTGCCCCCCGGCAGCGAGCCGGCCCAGGCCGATAACCTGCTTCGCGAGCTGGGCCTGACCCCGGTGGACGGGGCCGCGCCGGCAGGCCTCGATCTGCTGGCGGCCACCTTGCCGCGCCTGGTGGAGCGCCAAGGCGCCCCCCTGGCCCTGATTGTCGATTTCGCTTCACGCCTGGTGATCCGCAACGACGCCCTGAGCGCCGCAGAACACCAGCTGTTCACCCAGGCCCTGGTGCTGTCCCACCAGGCCCGCAGCCGCCCGGCTGGGGAGCTGCGCACGCCGTTCTTCAACAGCATTCTCTGGGTGGTGGAAAAGGAAGGCGACCTGCCCGACTGGATGCTGATCGACAACCCACGCCTGCGGCCCATTCCCGTGTCCAAACCCGACCAGCAGGCCCGCCAGGCCCTGGCTCCGGCACTGTTGCGCGGCCTGCCCGGCGCCCAGGAGGCCAGCGAAGAAAGCCGCGACAGCGCGGTGCGGGCCTTCGTCGAAAACACCGAGGGCCTGCTGCTGCTCGACCTCAACGCGATCGTCCAGCTGGCCCGGGTCGAAGGCCTGGCCATGGAACGCATCGGCGATGCCGTACGCCGCTATAAAGTCGGGGTCACCGAAGACCCCTGGCTGAAGATCGACCGCCAGCGCATCCGCCAGGCCGACGGTTTCATCCGCCAGCGGGTCAAGGGCCAGGGCCACGCCGTGACCCACATGCTGGATATCGTCAAGCGCGCCATGACCGGGGTCGGCGCCAGCCGCAAGGGCAACCGGCCCCGGGGCGTGGCCTTTCTTGCCGGGCCCACCGGGGTCGGCAAGACCGAACTGGCCAAGACCATCACCAGCCTGCTGTTTGGCGATGAAAGCGCGTACATCCGCTTCGATATGTCGGAATTCAGCGCCGAACACGCGGACCAGCGCCTGGTAGGCGCGCCACCCGGCTATGTCGGCTACGACGTGGGCGGCGAACTGACCAATGCGATCCGCGAAAAACCCTTCAGCGTGGTGCTGTTCGACGAGATCGAAAAGGCTCACCCGCGGATCCTCGACAAGTTCCTGCAGATCCTTGATGACGGTGTGCTTACCTCAGGCCGGGGCGACCGGGTGTACTTCTCCGAGGCGCTGATCGTCTTCACCTCCAACCTGGGCATCTACCGCCAGGGCGACAACGGCGAGCGAGTCGCCAACGTCCAGCCCGGCGAAGCCTTCGAAGCGGTGCAAGGCAAGGTCCAGGGCGAGATCGAGCGCTATTTCAAACTGGTGCTCAACCGCCCGGAAATCCTCAACCGGATCGGCGAGAACATCATCGTCTTCGACTTCATCCGCCCGGACATCGCCGAGCAGATCTTCCAGCAGATGGTCGGCAATATCCTCGCCGACCTGGCGGCCCAGGCCCTGCATGTGCAGCTCGATGACGACTCGCTGCACAACCTGCGCCAGCTGTGCCTGCAGGACCTGTCCAACGGTGGCCGGGGCATTCGCAACCAGTTGGAGGCGCACCTGCTCAACCCCCTGGCCCGGGCCCTGTTCGACCAGGATGCGCAGCCCGGCCAATCCTTCGAAATCCGCCAACTGCAGGCCGGCGGCCTGCAACTGCTTGCCCGCGCCTCGTGAACATCAGCCTGTCGCGGGTGCACTTCCCGGTCACCACCCTGGGGCCGGGGCAACGCCTGGGCCTGTGGTTCCAGGGGTGCAGCATCCGCTGTGCAGGCTGCATTTCCGCGGACACCTGGGGGCCGGGCAAGCACCCCTTGCCGTTGGCCCAGGTGCTGGACGACCTGCAACCCTGGCTGGCCCGGGCCGAAGGCATCACCCTGTCCGGCGGCGAGCCCTTCGACCAGCCCGAGGCGCTGCTGGCCCTGCTTCGAGGCCTGCGCGAGCGCACCGGGGTCGACATCCTGGTCTACAGCGGCCACTCCCTGGAAACCCTGCAACCGCTATTGCAACAAGCCGAAGGCCTGCTGGATGCATTGATCTGCGACCCCTTCGAGCAACAACAGGCGCAAACGCTGGTCCTACGGGGCAGCGACAACCAGCGCCTGATCTTCTTGACCGAGCTGGGCCGCCAGCGTCTGTCCACTTACCAGCGCCCGCTGCACCACGAAGACCGCGCGCTGGATGTGATGTTCGACGACGACGGCAGTGTCTGGATGGCTGGAATTCCCCGGCGTGACGACGTGCTGCGTCTGCGCGACCTGCTGCACGACCAGGGCCACCAACTCCAGATCAGCGCCCACACCTCACGCCGCCGTTAACCGGAACCGCTATCGATGATACGTTTTTGCCCCAATTGCCAGACTGAACGCCCACTGGCCGAAATTTTCTGTGAAGGCCAGGTAGACAACCGGGCCTGCGGCTGGGAACTTTCCGCCGAAGCGATTCATCCCGAAGGCTGGCGCCCACAACCGGTCATCACCCTCGAAGCGCTTGAGCCGCAGCCACCGGTCGCGGCGGACAGCGGCTCCCCCCTGCTCTGCGGCAACGGTCATGCCATGGCGGACGGCGACTTGATGTGCCTGGTCTGCGGCGCCGACCCGCTCGCCCCGGAGCAACAGCCACCCGCAGCGCCCCCAGCCGCCGACAGTGAAACCGTGATCGAAGGCTGGCGCCTGCTGCGCCAGATCAGCAGCGGCGGCGTGCGCGAGCGCTTTATCGCCGAGCACCGGGAAACCGCGCACCAGGCGGTGCTGACCCTGTACCAGGCCGGCGCCGAACCCGACCCGTCGGTGTACGAAGCCCTCAAGCGCCTGCCCCGGGAACACGTGCCGGAAATCATCCTCACCGGCCGCTGGGACGAGCGCGCCTTCGAAGTGGCCGAGGAACTCACCGGCGGCACCCTGGCCGACCTGGGGATCGTGGTCAGCGACAGGGCCGCGGTGCAGCACATCGTCCGTGAACTGGGCCAGGCCCTGCATGCCTTCAGCGAAGCCGGCCTGCGCCACCGCGACCTGCGCCCGGCCACCTTGCTGGTGCGCAGCCGCGAGCCCCTGGACCTGGTGATCAGCGGCTTCGGTTCGGCGCGGCTGTCGGAGTTCGACCTGGACATCGTCTCGCCCCTGGAAACCAGCCGCTACATGGCCCCCGAAGCCATTGCCGGGGGCGTGGCCGCGGCCTCCGACTGGTGGAGCCTGGGGATGATCCTGCTGGAACAGCTGACCCAGGGAGAATGCTTCGCCGGCATCAATGCCAACGCCTACCTGATTCACATTCTGGCCAACGGCGTGCTGCTGCCGGATGACCTCGACCCGCGCCTGGAACTGCTGCTGCGCGGCCTGCTGGCCCGGGACCGCCACCAGCGCTGGCAATGGCCTCAGGTGCAGGCCTGGCTCCAGGGCGAAAGCCCCAGCGTCCCGGCCTCGGTCGCCAGTGAAGAGGACGCCGAGGAAGGCGCCAGCGTCGCCCTGGGCAGCCGGCGCTTTCGCCGGCCAGGGCCGTTCGCCCTGGCTGCCGCCGAAGTCGAACACTGGCCCCAGGCCCTGGATCATCTGCTGCGCGGGGTGATCGTCACCTGGGCCGAACAGGCCGGTTTGCCCGCACGGCAGCTGGCGGGCCTGCGCCAGGTGGCCCAGCACGAAGGGCTGGACGATGACACCCGGCTGATGCTCGCCTTGAAACTGCTGAACCCGGAAATGCCCCTGATCCAGCGCGGCGAGATCGTCACCCCTGGCTGGTTGCTGGAGCATCCCCTGGACGGTTACCGCTTGATCAGCGGCCCGGCCCCGGACCTGCTGGAACGCCTGGAGACCGAGCACTGGCTGTCGCGGCTCAAGCTGCGGGCCGAACAGGTACGCCAGCGCGCCCAGCACCAGGCCATCGAACTGGACGAGGAGCAACTGCGCATCTACCTGCTCTCCAGCTCCCGCGCCCGTCTGGCCGCACAGTGGGAAGAACGCCAGCGCCTGCTGCCGGACAGCGAGCACAACGGCATCCTGTCCCTGGCGGACCGCCGCTCCATCAGCGAAGAAGACCTGATCGTGCTGCTCAGCGCCGCCATCGGGCAGTTCCGCTCGGTGGACGCGATCCTCGAAGAAGCCGCCACCCTGGCCCGCGAAGCCGTGGTCCTGAGCTTCGATGCGGCCAGTGCGCGTGCCCTGCTGGGGCTGCCGCGCCCGGCCTTGTACCGTGAAGTCGACGAGCGCATCAGCGGCTTTGCCCGTTGTGGCGTGCCGAGCGTCGATGAATGGGCCGAGCAGTTCCGCCTGGAACGCCGCATGCCCCTGGCCAGGGCCCTGGTGCTGCTGGCCATCGGCGCAGAGCAGTGGCTGGAGCCGCAAAAGCAGCACTACGTGTCGCAGATCCTCGACTTCTTCGAGAAGAAGGTCGCCAGCGTGGTGCTGCGCGGCCCGCTGGTGCGCATGAGCATCGGCAAGACCACCGCCCGGGTCGACCTCAACGAATTGCACAGTGAGCGCAGCCCGGCCCCGGCGCTGCTGGATCACCTGGTGGCGCGCAACGCCCAGCCCATCAGCCTCGACCCGGCGTGCTTCGCCGAAAACCCGCAGCTGGATGCACGGCTCAACAGCCTGTACCGCCAGAGTTCGCTGTACAAGCGCGACACCGGGATCGATGGCCTGTACCTGGGCTTCCCTTTCCTCCTGACCCGGGACGCGCGTGGCACCACTCGCACTCGCATCGCGCCGTTGCTGCTGTGGCCGGTCAAGCTGCTGCTGGAAGTCGGCAGCCGCGGCAAGGTGGCCCTGGTCTTCGACAGCGAACGTGAAGAGGTGCGCCTCAACCCGGGGCTCGACACCCTGCTGGGCATCGACGCCGCCAAGCTCTGGCGCAAGGCCGCCGACGAACTGCTGGGGCGTTCGGCGCTCAAGGCCGCCGACGTGATGGACGCCTTCGGCATGCTGGCCACTGCCAGCTCCCGGGTGCTCGGCAGCCTGCCACCGCCGAGCACCGAAGTGCAGCCCTACCAGGATCAACTGGCCTGTGCCGCCGTGCTGTTCCATGTGGCCTTCATGGGCCAGGCCATCGGCGAGGACCTGCGCCAGCTCAAGGCCCTGCCCCCCGGCGGCACCGGCCTGGAAACCGCCCTGCGCCTGAACCCCGCGGAGCCCGACAGCGGCGACAGCGGCGACAGCGCTGCCACCGCGCTCGCGCCTGAACTGCAGCGCTTCTTTACCGTGGCCAGCGACCCCTCCCAGGAAGCCGCGGTGCTCCAGGCCCGACAGGCCCCCGGGCTGCTGGTGGAAGGCCCGCCCGGCACTGGCAAGAGCCAGACCATCGTCAACATGGTGGCCGACGCCATCGGCCGCCAGCGCAGCCTGCTGATCGTCTGCCAGAAGCACGCCGCCCTGGAAGTGGTGCACAAGCGCCTGGTGGCCGAAGGCCTGGGCAACCGGGTGGTGATGCTCAACGACATCAACCGTGACCGCGAACCGGTGATCCGCAGTGTCCGCGAACAGCTTGAGGCCCTGTTCAAGGACGATGCCGTCCAGCAACCCTGGCTGCACCAGCGTGAACGCCTGGCGGCACGCATCGAAGCCCTGGAGGGCGAACTGGATCGCTTCCACCAGAGCCTGCACCGCATCGATGAACACTGTGGCTTGAGCTACCGCCAGTTGATCGGCGAGCTGATCGGCCTGGAACAGGGGCCAGCGGCCCTGGATGTCCCGGTATTGCGCCAGCACCTGGCGGCCCTGGACATCGCCAGCCTGACCCGCCTGGAAGAGGCCTGCGCGCCGCTGAGCCGCCTGTGGCTGCCGGCCCGCTATGAACACAGCGCCCTGGCCCAGCTCCAGCCCTTCCCCACCGACGCCGCCACGGTGCAAGCGTTCAACCAGGGCTTCGAGCGCCTGCTGAGCTGCGAGGAACAGCGCCTGGAAACCCTGCAGGCGCACCCGGCCGACTTCGAAGTCGACGACCCGGCGCCCTACCGCGCCTGGCTCGACCAGCACCTGCACAGCCTGCTGGGCCTGGACGATGAGCGTCGCCAACGGCTGGCACGCTGGCTCCCGCTGTTTCGTGGCAGCAACGGCCAGGCCGCAGAAGGCGACGGGCTGATCCAGGCCCTGCAGGCACTGGCTCAACAACTGGAACAGTGCGACGCCACCGCTTACCAGGCCGACCTGGCGCCGGGCCTCAGCGCCCTGCCCGCGGCCCAACTGCGCACCCTGCAGCAACGCGCCCGCGCCGTTATCCAGGGTCGCTCCTGGCTGGCGCGGCTCAACCCGCTGCGCCTGATCCGCCAGCGCCAGTTGCTGGCCTTCCTCGCCGAACAGGGCGCCGCGGCCCAGCCGCAGCGCCTGCCGGAACTGCTGGCGGCGGCCCTGCTGGAAAGCCAGTGGCGGCCCTTGCGCGCGCAGTTGCAACACCTGCATCAGCAACTGAGCCTTGCACAAATCGCCAGCGATTGCGGCCCGGGCCTGCTGCCGCAGGTACGCCAGGACCTCGGGCAACTGCAAGAAATGCGCGCCCTGGCCATGACCCTGGCGCAAGCCCCCCGGGCGGAGCAACTGGATGCGGTGGTACTGACCGGCGAGCGGCGCTCTCTGGACAGCCTGCTGGCCGGCTACGACGCCGCTTTTATCCGCCACAGCGTGCGCCAGGACAGCCTGAATGCCCTGCAGCGCCTGGATCAGTGGCTGCAACCCGAGCTGCTGGGCCAACTGCGCCAGCGCGTGGAGCACAACCAGGGCAATCAGTCGGCCCTCAACCGCCTGCGCGACGCCTTGCCGACCCTGAGCGCCTACCAGGCTTTCCGGGCCCGGGCCGGCCAGCTGTCGCCGGCGGACCTGGAGTTGCTGTTAGTCCTGCGCGATTACCAGGACGCGCTCGACGCCATTCCCGCCGAGCAACTGGAAGCCGTGGTGCGGCGCATGCTCAACCGCGAAGCGCGGCTGGGCTGGAAGCGCCAGATCGAACAACGCCAACCCGAGCTGATGCTCGAGCACAGCGAAACCGCGGCGAAGATCGCCAGCCTGGGCGAAGCCGACACCCAGATGCGCAACCTCAACCGTCAGTTGCTCAGTGAAGGCATCGAGCTGTCGCGCCTGGGCACCCGCAAACAGTGGGAAGACGTCACCCGCCTCACCGGACGGCGTTCGCGACGCTTGCGCGAGTTCATGGAAATGGGCGCCGGCCTGGGGCTGATGAGCCTGCGCCCGGTGTGGCTGATGAACCCGGACGTGGCCAGCCGGGTGCTGCCGCTCAAGCCCGGGCTGTTCGATACGGTGATTTACGACGAAGCCTCGCAGATGCCGGTGGAGTTCGCCCTGCCGACCCTGTACCGGGGCCGGGTCACGGTGGTCAGCGGCGACGAGAAGCAGATGCCGCCCACCGCCTTCTTCTCCAGCCGGGTGGAAAGCGACGAAGCCGAACTGTTCGATGGCGACCAGCCGGACGCCGATGCCGACGAGGAACAACGGGAGGCCTTCGAAGACACCTGGAACCGCCGCGAAATCAAGGACTGCCCGGACCTGCTGCAACTGGCTCGCAGCTCGCTACCCTCCACCACCCTGCAGATCCACTACCGCTCGGCCTACCGCGAGCTGATCGGTTTCTCCAACGCCTCGTTCTACGGCAACCGCCTAAGCATCCCGGTACGCCATCCCCAGGCCAATATCCTCGCCATCAAGCCGCTGGAGCTGATCCGCGTGGACGGCGTCTACCAGCAGCAGGTCAACCCCGACGAGGCCGAACGGGTGGTGGACTACCTGGCCGAGCTCTGGCAGGCGCCCTATGCCGAACGCCCCTCGGTGGGCGTGGTGACCTTCAACCGCAAGCAGGCCGACCTGATCGAAGAGCGCCTGGAGCTGCGCGCCGAGCAGGACCCGGCGTTTCGTGCGGCCTACAGCCAGGAGCGCGAACGCAGCGAGGACGGCGAGGACATGTCGGTGTTCGTCAAGAACGTCGAGAACGTCCAGGGCGATGAGCGCGACATCATCGTGTTCTCCTCGACCTTCGGGCGTAACAGCCAGGGCAGCTTCCGCCGCAACTTCGGGGTCCTGGGGCAGACCGGCGGCGAGCGCCGGCTCAATGTGGCGGTGACCCGGGCCCGGCGCAAAGTGGTGATGATCACCTCGATGCCGATTGCCGATATCTCCGACATGCTCACCACCCAGCGCCCGCCCGCCAGCCCGCGGGACTACCTGCAAGGCTACCTGGAGTACGCCCGCGCCCTGTCGGCCGGGGAGTTTGCCAGCGGCCACAGCCTGCTGGGGCGCCTGGTCACCGAGCGCCAGGATGCAAAGGTCCAGCACAACGCCCACAGCGACGGCTTCACCCAGGCGGTGGCGGCGTACATCCGCACCCTGGGCTGGAGCCCGGTCAGCGCCAACGAAGGGGATGCCTTCGGCCTGGACTTTGCCATCGAGCACCCCGATACCGGGCTCTACGCCCTGGGCATCGAATGCGATACCCCGCGCCACGGCCTCCTGGCCCGCGCTCGCTCCCGGGAAATCTGGCGCCCTTCGGTGCTGCGCCGGGCCATTCCCCACCTGCACCGGGTCTCGTCGCAGGCCTGGTACCACGACCCGCAAAGCGAGCGCGCTCGCCTGCAGGCCGCC
>NZ_VYKE01000095.1:0-22487 GCF_032424515.1 Pseudomonas sp. JV245A | reverse complement strand
GCCTGGGCGAGGCCGACAGGCCGGTGCTCGACTGCCTGGAGCGCTGGCTCGGCGGCCAGGGCTGGCGCCAGCAGCCACCGGGCCGTGGGCGCAAGCTGCTGCGCCACGCCTGTGTGCGTTTCCAGCAACTGACTTCGCCCGCCGCGGCCAAGGCCGTGGAAGACACCGCCTTCTACCGCTCGGCGGTACTGCTGGCGCGCAACGACGTGGGCTTCAACAGCGAGCAGTTCAGTGCGCCGATCGCCGCCTTCCACACGGCCTGCCAGCAACGCCTGGCCAGCTTCCCCGACAACCTGCTGACCAGCGCCACCCACGACCACAAACGGGGCGAGGACAGCCGCGCGCGCCTGGCGGTACTCAGCGAACGGGCCCCCTGGTATGCCGCCCAGGTGGAGCACTGGCGCACCCTGGCCGCGCCCCTGCGCCAGCAGGCGGATGCGCCTTCGGCGGGGGACGAACTGATCCTTTACCAGACCCTGCTGGGCAGTTGGCCCCTGGAACTGGCTGCCGAGGATCAGGCGGCCCTGCAAGGCTATGGACAAAGGATCTGGCAATGGCAGCTCAAGGCCCTGCGCGAGGCCAAGCTGCAAAGCAGCTGGGCGGCGCCCAACGCAGAATACGAAGAGGCCGTGCAGGCCTTTGTCCAGGCCCTGCTGCTGGCGCCCCAGGGCCTGGCATTGCGCCAGTCGATTGCCGCGGCGGCCCGGGCCATTGCCCCGGCGGGCGCCCTCAACAGTCTGGCGCAAACCTTGCTGCGCATGACCGTGCCTGGGGTCCCCGACCTGTACCAGGGCAACGAGTTCTGGGATTTCAGCCTGGTGGACCCGGATAACCGCCGGCCGGTGGATTACCCGGCCCGGCAGGCGGCCCTGGAGCGCGGCGGCGAACCACGCCAGTGGCTGGCCCAGTGGCACGACGGACGCATCAAGCAAGCCTTGATCGCCCGCACCCTGAACCTGCGTGGCCAGTACCCGGAGCTGTTTCGCCGGGGCCGCTACCAGCCGCTGCCGGTGCTTGGCCAACATGCCGGGCGGGTCCTGGCGTTCATGCGCGAGCACGGTGCACAACGGGCAGTGGTGATAGTGCCGGTGCAGGTCGCCGGCCTGCTGGGGGATCGCGCAATGCCCTTGATCGAGGCGCCGCTGTGGGGCGATACCCGGGTGCAGCTACCGTTCGACGCCTCGGGGCAAAAGCTGAATGGACTTTTTTCCACGGTGGCAGTCACACCCCACAGGGAGCTGATGCTTAGCGCCGCACTGCAAGACTTTGCGCTCAACCTTTTGATTCAACCTTGAATTCAGTCCAGGAGCATTGCGATGAGTACCGACGACAAACGCATTCGTGAATTCGCTTATCAGATCTGGGAGTCGGAAGGTAAGCCAGAGGGCCAGGAAGCCCGGCACTGGGACATGGCCCGCAAGCTCGCCGAGGCCGAAGCCCTGGCTCCAAGCACGCCACCCAAGGCCGGCAAGGCCAAGCCTGCCACCGGAAAGCCCGCCGCCAAGAGCGCGGCCAAGCCCAAGGCCAAGTCGGCCGTCGCCGTGGTAGTGCCCCCGGGAGAAAAACCCGCGGCGGCGAAGAAGCCCCGGGCGCCGCGCAAACCGCCGGCCAACTGACACCCGCCGGCCATCTCGTCCTCGTCAACCCGTGGCGCGCCCGCGCGCCATAAGGGTCGCGCTCGCCCTGAAGAAAGGGCCCGGCCCGTCACCGTCTCACTGCAGGAGCAACCATGAGCAGATCCAAGCAGCCCGCCGCCACTCCCGAGAGCGAACCCTCGCGCATTCGTGAAGGCCTGCCCTTCCCCCTCGGCGCCACCTGGGACGGCCTGGGGGTCAACTTCGCGCTGTTCTCGGCCAATGCCACCAAGGTCGAGCTCTGTGTGTTCGATGATGCCGGCGAAGTGGAACTCGAACGCATCGAACTTCCGGAATACACCGACGAAATCTTCCACGGCTACCTGCCCGACGCTCACCCGGGGCTGATCTACGGCTACCGCGTGCACGGCCCCTACGACCCGGCCAACGGGCACCGTTTCAACCCCAACAAACTGCTGATCGACCCCTATGCCAAGCAACTGGTGGGCGAGCTGAAATGGTCCGAGGCGCTGTTCGGCTACACCATCGGCCACCCAGATGCCGACCTCAGTTTCGACGAGCGCGACAGCGCGCCCTTCGTGCCCAAGTGCAAGGTCATCGACCCGGCCCACACCTGGGGCAACGACCAGCGGGTCAGCGTGCCCTGGGACAAGACCATCATCTACGAGACCCATGTGCGCGGCTTCACCATGCGCCACCCTTCGGTGCCCGAGAACCTGCGGGGCAGCTTCGCCGGGCTGATGGTGGACGACGTGCTGGAGCACATCCGCAAGCTCGGGGTGTCGTCGGTGGAGCTGCTGCCGATCCACGCCTTCGTCAACGACCAGCACCTGCTGCACAAGGGCATGACCAACTACTGGGGCTACAACAGCATCGCCTTCTTCGCCCCCGACCCGCGCTACCTGGCCAGCGGCAAGATCGCCGAATTCAAGGAAATGGTCGCCCACCTGCACGAAGCCGGGCTGGAGGTGATCCTGGACGTGGTCTACAACCACACCGCCGAAGGCAACGAGCAAGGCCCGACCCTGTCCATGCGCGGCATCGACAACGCCTCCTACTACCGCCTGATGCCCGACGACAAGCGCTTCTACATCAACGATTCGGGCACCGGCAACACCCTGGACCTGAGCCACCCCTGCGTGCTGCAGATGGTCACCGACTCGCTGCGCTACTGGGCCACGGAAATGCACGTGGACGGCTTCCGCTTCGACCTGGCGACCATTCTCGGGCGTTACCACGACGGTTTCGACGAGCGCCACAGCTTCCTTGTGGCCTGCCGCCAGGACCCGGTGCTGCGCCAGGTGAAGATGATCGCCGAACCCTGGGACTGCGGCCCCGGCGGCTATCAGGTGGGCAACTTCCCGCCGGGCTGGGTGGAATGGAACGATCGCTTTCGCGACACCGTGCGCGCCTTCTGGAAGGGCGATGACGGCCAGCTGGCGGATTTTGCCGGGCGCATGACCGCCTCCGGCGAGATGTTCAACCAGCGCGGCCGCCGGCCCTACGCCTCGGTCAACTTCGTCACTGCCCACGACGGTTTCACCCTGCACGACCTGGTGTCCTACAACGACAAGCACAACGAAGCCAACGACGAGAACAACCAGGACGGCAGCAACAACAACCTGTCCTGGAACCACGGCGTCGAAGGCCCCAGCGACGACCCCGAGATCAACGCCCTGCGCCTGCGCCAGATGCGCAACTTCTTCGCCACCCTGCTACTGGCCCAGGGCACGCCGATGGTGGTGGCCGGCGACGAATTCGCCCGCACCCAGCACGGCAACAACAACGCCTACTGCCAGGACAGCGAGATCGGCTGGGTCAACTGGGAGCTGGATAACGACGGCAAGTCCCTGCTCAAGTTCGTCAAGCGCCTGATCAAGCTGCGCCTGAGCTACCCGATCCTGCGGCGCGGGCGCTTCCTGGTGGGCAGCTACAACGAGGACATCGGGGTCAAGGACGTCACCTGGCTGGCTCCCGACGGCAGCGAGATGACCACCGAGCACTGGCAGGACCCCCATGGTCGCTGCCTGGGCATGCTGCTGGACGGCCGCGCCCAGGAAACCGGGATCCGTCGCCCCGGGGCCGACGCCACCCTGCTGCTGGTGGTCAACGCCCACCACGACATCGTCAACTTCCGCCTGCCTGAGGTG
Source organism: Pseudomonas sp. JV245A (assembly GCF_032424515.1). NCBI lineage: Bacteria > Pseudomonadati > Pseudomonadota > Gammaproteobacteria > Pseudomonadales > Pseudomonadaceae > Pseudomonas > Pseudomonas sp. JV245A. Next base: position 18,742 of record NZ_VYKE01000095.1, on the reverse strand, counting down.
CCCGCCGGGGAGTTCTGGACCTGCATGCTCGACACCAACCAGCCGGCGGTGCGCGGCCAGGAACGCTTTGCCTTCGGCCACGAGTATTCGGTGACCGGGCGCTCCCTGCTGCTGTTCGAACTGCAACATGAGGAAGAAGACTGAACATGGACCTGCAAGGCTTCCTGCATCACTCCCCCGACCTGGGGCATGCCGACACCCGCGCCCTGGGCCTGTGCCTGGACGCCCTGGTGGGCGCCGGGCTCGACCGCCTGCCACTGCCCGCCGGGGGCGCCACCCTGCAACGCTGGCAGGCCCTGGCCAGGGTCGCCGGCCATGACCTGGGCCTGTGCAAGCTCTACGAGGGGCACACCGACGCCCTGGCGATCATGGCGGAACTGGGCTGCCCCGTGCCCCCCGGCACCACCTGGGGCACCTGGGCCGCGGAGCCGCCCCAGGCCCGGGTGCACGCCGTTGCCGATGGCCCGCACTGCCGGCTCAGCGGCACCAAGGCCTGGTGCTCGGGGGCCGAGGTGCTCAGCCATGCCCTGCTCACCGCCTGGGACGCCGACGGCCACCAACGCCTGGTGGCGGTGGCCCTGGACCAGCCCGGGGTGCAGGTCGAGAGCGGCAGCTGGCAAGCGGTGGGCATGGCCAGTACCGGCAGCCAGCGGGTTGACTTCCACGAGGCTCGTGGCCAATGGGTCGGCGGGCCGGATGACTACCTGCAGCGCCCGGGCTTCTGGCAAGGCGCCATCGGCATCGCCGCCTGCTGGCTGGGGGCCGCCCAGGCCATCGCACATCCCCTGCGCGAACACTGCGCCAAACGCGACGAGCCCCATGCCCTGGCCCACCTGGGGGCAGTGGACAGCGCCCTGCATCAGGCCGCCTGTGTGCTGCGCCACAGTGCCCGGCAGTTGGATCAGGCGCCCGAGGCCAACTGTCAGTTGCTGGCCCGGCGCGCCCGGGCGGTGACCGAGGCCAGCGTCGACAGCGTGCTGCACCACGTCGGCCGGGCGCTGGGCGCCGGCCCCTATTGCCTGGACCGGCACTTCGCCCGGCTGCTGGCGGACCTGCCGGTGTTCATCCGCCAGAGCCATGCCGAGCGTGACCTGGCCATTCTCGGGCAACAGCTGGCCAACGCCGCCCACGCTGCAGCGGACACGGGAGGATGGCAACTGTGAAAGCCAATCCGATTGTCGGTCGCGGCACCTCGCTGCAGGCCTGGCAGGCTTCCTCGCAACTGCAGGCCATGGCCGCGGTGGATATTCGAACCCTGGTCCCGCAAGGAGCGCGGGCGGTGATTGTGGCCCCGCACCCGGACGATGAAATCCTCGGCTGTGGCGGCCTCCTGCAACTGCTGGCGGCGCAGGGGCGCGAGCTGCTGCTGATTTCGGTCACCGATGGTTGCGCCAGCCATCCCGGCTCCCGGCGCTGGCCGGTACAGCGCCTGAGCCAGGTACGGCCCCAGGAGTCCGCCGAAGGCTTGCGCCGCCTGGGCCTGCCGCTGCAGCGCATCACCTGGCTGCGCGCGGGCTTCGAGGACAGCCGCGTCGCCCGGGACGAAGCCGCCCTGACGCAGTTCATCCAGGGTTGCCTGCGCGCCGGTGACGTGCTGTTCAGCACCTGGTGCGAGGACGGCCACTGCGACCACGAAGCCGTGGGCCGGGCCAGCGCCCTGGCCGCCCGGGCCGCGGGTGCGAGCCTCAAGGAACTGCCGATCTGGACCTGGCACTGGGCCGATCCCGAGGGCCGGCAGCTGCCCTGGGAGCGGGCCCGCAAGGTGCTGCTCAGCCCTGCCCAGGTGGCCCGCAAGCGCCATGCCATCCACGCCTTTGCCAGCCAACTGGAGGGCGACCCGCAGATCGGCCTGGCGCCCGTGCTGGCACCGCACATCATCGAGCGTCTGCTGCAACCTTTTGAGGTGGTGTTCCTATGAGTGTCGACAGTCACTATTTCGAAGGGCTGTTCGCCCGGGACCAGGACCCCTGGGCCTTTCGCCAGCGCTGGTATGAACAGCGCAAACGTGCAATCACCCTGGCCAGCCTGCCGCGCCGCCACTACCGGAGCATTTTCGAACCCGGTTGTGCCAACGGCGAACTCAGCGCCGAACTGGCCAGCCGCTGCGACAGCCTGCTGGCCTATGACACCGCGCGCAACGCGGTGGACCTGGCCCGGCAGCGCTTGCGCTCCTTCCCCCACGCCCGGGTGGAACACGGCCGCCTGCCCCAGGACTGGCCCAAGGGGCCCTTCGATCTGATCGTCATCAGCGAGATCGGCTATTACCTGGACGCCGCCGACCTGGCGCAACTGGTGGCACGGGCCCTGGGCTCCCTGGCCGCGGATGGCCAGCTACTGGCCTGCCACTGGCGCCCGCCCATTGCCGAGTGCCCCCTGGATGCCGGACAAGTGCACGAACTGCTCCATCGCCATTTGCAACTGCCACGCTTGCTGGAGCACCAGGAAGCGGACTTTCTCCTCGACCTCTGGGGCCGCGAAGCGGATTCGGTCGCGACCCTGGAGGGCCTGCGATGATCGGAGTGGTGATACCCGCCCATAACGAGGAGCAACTGCTGGCCGACTGCCTGCGCTGCGCCCTGAAAGCCGCCAGCCACCCCGAGCTCAATGAAGACGTGGCGATCCTGGTGGTGCTCGACAGCTGCTCCGACGGTTCTCTGGACATTGCCCGCCAGTTCGCCGTACAACACCTGCAATTGCAGGTGCGCAATGTCGGACGGGCACGGGCCGCGGGCGCGCAGTTGCTGCTGCAGGCCGGCGCCCGCTGGCTGTCCTGTACCGATGCCGACAGCCGCGTACCCGAGGACTGGCTGGTGGCCCAACTGGCCCTGGGCGCCGACGCCGTCTGCGGCACCGTCACCGTCGACCGCTGGAGCGAAGGCTTCGAACCCCAGGCCCGGATCCGCTATCACGACGCCTACCAGGACAGCGATGGCCACCGGCACATCCATGGCGCCAACCTCGGCATCAGCGCTGCAGCCTATGTCCGCGCCGGCGGCTTCGAGGCCCTGGCCTGCCACGAGGATGTGCAGCTGGTGCGGCAGTTGCAGCGCTGCGGCGCCAGCATCGCCTGGAGCCGGCATCCGCAAGTGATTACCAGCGGGCGCCTGGATTCGCGGGCCAAAGGTGGGTTCGGCGATTACCTCAAGCGCCTGAACGAACCTTGCGCAGGGCTGTGAAGTACAGCATGGCATTGGTCAGTGCGCCTCCCCGGGGGGAGAATTGCCGTCTACCCTGTGACGGGCTTGGTAATCAGCAAATAAGCCTGGGCTGGCACTGCGTGGAAAGCTCCAGGCTGTGTATGATTACCCCCGAATCGCGGTGCTCCAAAGGTATGGGGCACCGGTACTTCACGCTGAGGCAGGTGCCAAGGAATCAGCGTGCGTGCAAACCCAGGGTCGCGACTGAACGGAGGTTCAACCGCTACTGCCGTGGCCCGGAAAACAGGGATGTGACACCCCATGAAAGCCATACCCGCAATCGACAGCAACTGGCCCAGCCAAGTCTGGAACAGTGCCCGCAGCCTGGCCGAGGTGCCGGCCATCAATCTGGCCAACCTGGTTCCGGCCGGCTCCCGGGCAGTGATAGTCGCCCCTCACCCCGGTGACGAAGTGGTCGCCAGCGGCGGCCTGCTGCAAGTGCTGGCCCACCACGGCCACCCTCTGCAACTGATTTCCATCAGCGACGGCAGCGCCAGCCATCCCGGGTCGGAGCTGTGGCCCAAGCGCCGCCTGAGCGTGTTCCGGCCCCAGGAAAGCGCCGAAGCCCTGCGTCGCCTGGGCCTGCCCCTGCACAGCCTGAAGTGGATCCGCGGCGGCTTTGCCGACAGCGCCTTGAGCGAACGGGAACAGCAGCTGGTGCCCTTCATCTGCCGCTACCTGCGCGACACCGACGTGGTGTTCAGCACCTGGCGCGCCGATGGCAACCTCGACCACGAAGCCGTGGGCAGGGCCACGGCCAAGGCCGCGAGCCTGGTGGGTGCGCGTTTTCATGAGATTCCGATCTGGGCCTGGCACTGGGCGGCCCGCGAGGAGCACCAGATCCCCTGGCAGCGTGCGCGCAAGCTGCGCCTGGACACCTGGACCGTGGCCCGCAAGCGCCACGCCGCCCACGCCTATGCCAGCCAGTTGCAGGGCGAGCCGGAGATCGGCCTGGAGCCGTCGCTGTCGCCGGTGCTGCTGGAGCGCCTGCGCCTGCCCTACGAGATCATCCTGATGTAGGCCTGCGCGGGTGGAAAATAAGCTGAACGCACGCACCGGTCGCCAGTCCCATCTGTAACCGCCACTGATTCCAAGGAGCCCGCGTGAGCAGCGATTCCACCCGCCAGCCCAACCCCGAGGCGGTCCAGCGGTTACGCGTTCTGACCGTCAACACCCATAAGGGCTTCACCGCCCTGAACCGCCGCTTCATTCTTCCGGAACTGCGCGAGGCCGTGCGCAGTACCCAGGCCGACCTGGTGTTTCTCCAGGAAGTGCTGGGCGAGCACGAGCGCCATGCCTCGCGCCTGGACAACTGGCCTCAGCAGTCACAGTACGAGTTTCTCGCCGACAGCATGTGGAGCGACTACGCCTACGGGCGCAACGCGGTGTACCCCGACGGCCATCACGGCAACGCCCTGTTGTCGAAGTTTCCGATCCGCCAGTACCGCAACCTCGATGTTTCGATCACCGGCCCCGAGCGCCGGGGCCTGCTGCACTGCGTGCTGGATGTGCCCGGCCACGCCGAGGTCCACGCCATCTGCGTGCACCTGAGCCTGCTGGAAAGCCATCGCCAGTTGCAGCTGGCGCTGCTGGGCCAGTTGCTCGAATCACTGCCCGAGGAGGCACCGGTGATCATCGCCGGCGACTTCAATGACTGGCAGATGCACGGCAACGCCACCCTGGGCCGGCGCAACGACCTGCACGAAGCCTTCGAACGCCATCATGGCCGCCCGGCCAAGACCTACCCGGCCCGCTGGCCACTGCTGCGCCTGGATCGGGTCTACCTGCGCAACGCCCACAGCCACCGCCCGCAGATCCTCGGCAACAAGCCCTGGACCCATCTCTCCGATCACCTGCCGCTGGCGGTGGAAGTGCACCTGCCGCCTGGGGCCGCACATCAGAATTCATGAATAAATAGCCGTATTCCCGCCAGAGTCGACCATGCTTTTCCCCGAACCCGAGCCTGGGGGCGCCCGCCTCCGGGCCAACCTTGAGCCCAGAGAAGGAATCAAGCGATGAGCGAGCAACCCACGATTGTCCTGGTCCACGGTTTCTGGGGCGGTGCCGCCCACTGGAACCGGGTCATCGTCGAACTGCTGAACCGCGGGTACGAGAAGATCCGCGCCGTGGAACTGCCCCTGACCTCCCTCGCCGAGGACGTCGAACGGACCCGCAAACTGGTGGCCCAGCAAGCGGGGCCGGTGCTGCTGGTGGGGCACTCCTACGGCGGCGCGGTGATCACCCAGGCCGGACATGCGCCAAACGTCGCGGGCCTGGTGTACATCGCCGCCTTCGCCCCGGACCAGGGCGAAAGCCCCGGTGGCCTGACCCAGGAGTTCCCGCCTGAAGCCGCCGCCAATCTGGCGCCCGACAGCGACGGCTACCTCTGGGTGCGTCCGGAGCGTTTCCAGCAGAGCTTCTGCCAGGATCTCAGCCCCCAGGAAGGGCTGGTTATGGGCCTGACCCAGAAGGCGCCGCTGGCCAGCACCTTCGGCGACGCCCTCGGGGCCCCGGCATGGCGCGACAAACCTTCCTGGTACCAGGTGTCCCGTGCCGACCGCATGATCGCCCCGGCGAACCAGGAGCGCATGGCCGCCCGGCTCAACGCCCGCAAGGTCATTCACCTGGACGCCAGCCACGCCTCCCTCGCCTCCCAGCCCGGGCCCGTAGCCGCGCTGATCGCCGAGGCCGCCGACTCCCTGTAACCGGTTGACTGGGCGATCTTCAGACGAGCCGTTGGCGACCTCGCAAACCCCGCGCCCCAGCGACGGAGCGCCGCCCAGACCGTTCGTAACCTTCGGCAACGGCTACAGGACGCCTGGGTCAACTGTCAGGGCGCAGGATCAGTACGGCCAGCGGCGGCAGGTTGAGTACCAGGGACAGGGCCTGGCCATGGCTGCTCTGCTCTTCGCTGAAGGCCTCGCCACCGTTGCCGTAGTTGGAGCCGGCATACAGTTGCGAATCGCTGTTGAGCAACTCGCTCCAGCGCCCCGCCACCGGTACGCCGACGCGATAGCCCTGGCGTGGCACCGGGGTGAAGTTGGCCACCACCAGCAGCGGTTCGCCGCTCTTGCTCCAGCGCAACCAGGCATAGACGCTGTTGATCGCATCGTCGCCGATCAGCCATTGGAAACCCTGGGGCACGTCGTCCTGGTCGTGCAGCGCCGGGTACTGGCGATACAGGCGGTTGAGGTCCCCCACCAGTTGCTGCACCCCGCGGTGCTCGGGGTATTGCAGCAGGTACCAGTCCAGTTGCTGGTCGTGGTTCCACTCGCGCCATTGGCCGAACTCGCAGCCCATGAACAGCAGCTTCTTGCCCGGATGGGCCCACATGAAGCTCAGGTAGGCCCGCAGGTTGGCGAACTTCTGCCAGCGATCGCCGGGCATCTTGTCGATCAGCGAGTGCTTGCCGTGCACCACTTCGTCGTGGGAGATCGGCAGGATGAAACGCTCGGACCAGGCGTACACCAGACCAAAGCTCAGTTCGTTGTGATGGTGGGCGCGGTACACCGGGTCCTGCTGGATGTAATGCAGGGAATCATGCATCCAGCCCATGTTCCATTTATAGGCAAAGCCCAGGCCGCCCTGGTCGGTGCGCTGGCTGACCCCGGGCCAGGCGGTGGACTCCTCGGCGATCACCAGGGCACCCGGGGCCTCCAGGGCCACGACGTCGTTGAGGTGGCGCAGAAAATCAATGGCTTCGAGGTTTTCCCGGCCGCCGTGGCGGTTCGGCACCCATTCCCCGGCCTTGCGCGAATAGTCGCGGTAGAGCATCGAGGCCACGGCATCCACCCGCAGGCCGTCGACGTGGAAATGCTTGAGCCAGTGCAGCGCCGAAGCCAGCATGAAACCGTGCACTTCGGTACGCCCCAGGTTGTAGATCAGGGTGTCCCAGTCCTGGTGGAAGCCCTCCAGGGGGTTGCCGTACTCATACAGTGCAGTGCCGTCGAACTGCGCCAGGCCGTGGGTATCAGTGGGAAAGTGCGCCGGCACCCAATCGAGAATCACCCCGATGCCCGCCTGGTGGCAGGCGTCGACGAAGGCTGCGAAATCCTGCGGGCTGCCGTAGCGGGCGCTGGGGGCGAACTGCGACAGCGGCTGGTAGCCCCAGGAGCCGCCAAACGGGTGCTCCATGATCGGCATCAGTTCGATATGGGTAAACCCCAGGTCCTTGACGTAGGGAATCAGCCGTTCGGCCAGTTCGGCCCAGCTGTACTGGCGGGCCACTTCTCCAAGGTCGTCCACTTCGCACTGCCAGGAACCGGCATGCAGCTCATAGATCGACAGCGGCGCGTCCACCCGCTGGCGCTCGCCACGGGCCAGCATCCACTCCTGGTCCTGCCAGTCGATGGTCAGGGGCGGCGCGACTCTGGAGGCGGTGTCCGGCGGCAACTGCGTGGCCAGGGCCATGGGGTCGGCCTTGAGCGGCAGGATGCCCTGGGGCCCGAGGATCTCGTATTTGTAGGCCTCGCCCGCCTGCAGGCGCGGGATGAACAGCTCCCAGACCCCGGAGGGATGGCGCAGGCGCATCGGGTGCCGGCGCCCGTCCCAGATATTGAAGTCGCCCACCACCGAGACCCGCCGGGCATTCGGTGCCCAGACCGCAAAACGCACGCCGTCGATGCCGTCCACGGTGGTCAGTTGCGCCCCCAGGCAGGAACTGAGGTCGCGGTGATTGCCTTCGGCAAACAGGTACAGGTCCATCTCCCCCAGCAGGGGGCCGAAGCTGTAGGGGTCTTCACTGACCTGTTCGCCCCCGGCCCATTGAATGCGCAAGAGATAGGGCCGGGCCTCGGGAAAGTGCCCGACAAACAGCCCCGGCACCTCACCGGCTTGCAGGCTGCCGAGCACCTGCTGCTGGTCGCGGTCCAGCACCTGCACACTCAGCGCCCCGGGCAGGAAAGCGCGGATGAATTGCCCGCCGGCGCCATCGCCGTGGGGCCCGAGAATGGCGAATGGATCGCGGTGTTCGGCCCGTACCAGGGCGTCGATGGCCTTGGCCGAAGGAAGCAATGCCGGTTGCTGCTTTCCCTGTTCCTTGTTCGAGAAACTCATGACTGCTCTCCACCACTCTCAATATCGGAAAAGGGTTTCAGTTCACGCAACAGCCCCACCAGGCCGTGCAATGGCACAGGCAACCAGGCGGGACGGTTCTCCGCTTCATAGGCCAGCTCGTAGGCGGCCTTCTCCAGGCTGAACAGTGCCAGGGCGGCATCCGCGGCCGCCGGGTCCTGCCAGCCATGGGCAAGATTAGCCGTCGCCAGCCGATACGCCTGGACAAAGGCGTGGCGCGCCTCGGCCAGGTAGCGCGTGACCACTTTGCGCCGCCCCGCCGCCGCGCCTTGCGCGCCGTCCACCGCCGGTGCCTCCAGGGCCATGGCCGCCGCGTAGTCGAAGGAACGCAGGACCCCGCTGACATCCTTGTACGGGCTGTGCTTGCCGCGGCGCTCGGCCAGGGGCCGGGCCGGCTCGCCCTCGAAGTCGATCAGGTAGGCATCGCCCTTGATCACCAGTACCTGCCCCAGGTGCAGGTCGCCGTGGACACGAATCCGCACGCCCCCCACCAACTGTTTGGCCAGTTGCTGGATGTGACCCAGGATCAGCGCCTTATGCTGCAACAATTTGCCGAGCAATTTCTGCTCCCCTGCCGCGAGTTCGGCCTGGTGCTGTTGAAGCAGTTGCAACCCGCGCTCCAGTTGCTCGGCAACCTGCTGGTTCCAGGCCTGGGCATCCTTGGCGGTGGCGTGCTCGGGAGCGAAATCCGGATTGTCGCTGGGGGCCGCCAGCAGCAGGTGCATTTCCCCCAGGCGCTGGCCCAGCAGGCCGGCGAAATCCTGGAGCTCGCCCAGGGCGTTGTAGTGCTGCTCCTGCTCGGACATGGCCTCGGCCAGCTCGTCGCGGATCGCCCGCTCGAGGTTGTTCTGGGTCCACTCCCAGGCATCGCCCTGATTGTTCAGGTAGCCCTGGGCGATCATCAGCAGATGGTCTTCGCCCTGGGCATCGCGGCGCAGCACCGAGCCCAGCAGCGGCGAGATGTGGGCAAAGCCGGCAGCGGTGAGGAAGGCGCCCATTTCCAGTTCCGGGTGAATGCCCCCCGCCACCTTGCGGATCAGCTTGAGCACCAGGCTGCCGCCCACCACCACCGAGCTGTTGGACTGCTCCGCCGACAGGTAGCGCACCTCGGCGTCGGCCCCCAGGCCCAGCGCCGCCAGCTGCGCGGTGGCCTCGAAACGGATCTGGCCCTGCTCGCTGTCCAGGCAGGTGGCGCCCTGCAGCGCCAGCAGCACGTTGCGCACGAAACTGTCGAGGGCGAAGGCGTCGGTGATCAGCCCCACCTGGCGCCCGCGACGCACCCGAGCCATGGCCAGTTGCTGGGGCAAGGCGCTGTTGATCTGCTCTTCGGCCAACAGGCCGAACGGCAACTGGTAGCGCTCGCTGCGCCCGGCGCTGGTGACTTCGATCTCGCTGAGCAGCACCGGGTGCTGCGGGTCGCCAAAGCGCACGCCGTAGGCGATCCGCGCCTGGTCGATGGCGCTGTCCTTGCCGGCGAACCAGCGCCGCTTGGGCAGCCAGTTGGGCAGTACTTCCTGCTCCAGGGTGGTGCGCGATGGCGCTTCGAGCAATTCTTCGAGGCGTTTCTTCAGCACCAGGGTGGTGAAATCCGGCAGGCTCTGGGCCGGTTCCACGTGCCAGCTGGGCATCTGGTTTTCCGCCGCCAGGACGAACCAGTAGAAACCGTAGGGCGCCAGGGTCAGGAGGAAATTCAGCTGTCCGATGGGCGGAAAGGCGTTCCCGCCGAGCATCTCCACCGGCACCATGCCCGCGAACGCCGAGAGGTCCAGCTCCGCGGCCTGGGCGCTACGCGAGACGTTGGCCACGCACAGGATGATCTCCTGCTTGCCGTCAGGCCCGGTGTATTCCCGGGTATAGGCCAGGATCCGTCGGTTGCTCGGCGACAGCATCTTCAGCGTGCCGCGGCCAAAGGCCTTGGACTGCTTGCGCACCGCCAGCATGCGCCGGGTCCAGTTGAGCAGCGAATGGGGATCGCCAGACTGGGTCTCGACGTTGACTGACGGGTAGCCGTACAGCGAATCCATGATCGGCGGCAGCACCAGGCTGGCCGGGTCGGCCCGGGAGAAACCGCCGTTGCGATCGATGGACCATTGCATCGGCGTACGCACGCCATCCCGGTCCCCCAGGTAGATGTTGTCGCCCATGCCGATCTCGTCGCCGTAGTACAGGGTCGGGGTACCGGGCATCGACAGCAGCAGGCTGTTGAGCAGCTCGATGCGCCGCCGGTCACGCTCCATCAGCGGCGCCAGGCGCCGGCGGATCCCCAGGTTGATCCGCGCCCGGCGGTCGGCGGCGTAGTAGTTCCACAGGTAGTCGCGCTCGCGGTCGGTGACCATTTCCAGGGTCAGTTCATCGTGGTTGCGCAGGAAGATCGCCCACTGGCAGTTGGCCGGGATCTCCGGGGTCTGGCGCAGGATGTCGGTGATGGGGAAGCGATCCTCCTGGGCCAGGGCCATGTACATGCGCGGCATCAGCGGAAAGTGGAAGGCCATGTGGCACTCGTCGCCGTCGCTGCCTGTGACATCGCCAAAGTACAGCTGGGTGTCTTCCGGCCATTGGTTGGCCTCGGCCAGGAGCATGCGGTCCGGATAGTTGGCGTCGATTTCGGCGCGGATCTGCTTGAGCACCTGATGGGTCTCCGGCAGGTTCTCGTTGTTGGTGCCATCGCGCTCGATCAGGTAGGGAATGGCGTCCAGGCGCAGGCCGTCGATGCCCATGTCGAGCCAGTAGCGCATCACCGAGAGCACGGCCTTCATCACCTGGGGGTTGTCGAAGTTGAGGTCCGGCTGGTGGGAGTAGAAGCGGTGCCAGAAGTACTGGCCGGCCACCGGGTCCCAGGTCCAGTTGGACTTCTCGGTGTCGAGAAAGATGATCCGCGTGCCGTCGTATTTCTGGTCGTCGTCGGACCACACGTAGAAATTGCGCGCCGCCGAACCCGGCTTGGCCTTGCGTGCCCGCTGGAACCAGGGGTGCTGGTCGGAGGTGTGGTTGATCACCAGCTCGGTGATCACCCGCAGTTCGCGCTTGTGGGCCTCGGCGATAAAGCGCCGGGCGTCAGCCAGGGTGCCGTAGTCGGGGCTGACCCCGCGGTACTCGGCGATGTCGTAGCCATCGTCGCGCCGCGGCGAGGGGTAGAACGGCAACAGCCAGATGGTGTTGACCCCCAGGTCCTTGATGTAGTCGAGTTTGGCGATCAGCCCGGGAAAATCGCCGATTCCGTCGTTGTTGGAATCGAAGTAGGACTTCACATGCACCTGGTAGATCACCGCGTCCTTGTACCAGAGCGGGTCCTTGATAAAGGTCGTGGGGCGAGGTTTCTTGGCCATGTCGGGCTCCTGAAAAATTGAATTCGCAGCTGCCACAAACCACGCCCCACCGTGGGAGCTGGCTTGCCAGCGAAGGCGTCGGCCGGGCCTGCACAAGGCCCATGGGCCCAAGCCGGCTCCTACGTGGCGGTGATGCGCCAGATGCCGAAGGGCTGCGCCGGTTCGATGCGCATGAACTGGGTCTTGCCGTACCAGGTCCAGCGGTGGCCGTTCATCAGGTCCTCGCCCTGGGTCTGGGCGTCATCGGCCAGGCCCATTTCCCACAGCGGCAATTCGAAATGCGCCTCCTGGGGGTTGAACGGGTCGAGGCTGACCGCCACCAGCACGAAGTTGTCGCCGCTGCGCTTGCCGAAATACAGGATGTGGTCATTCCAGGCGTTGTACAGCTTGAGCCCCAGGTGGCTGTGCAGCGCCGGGTTCTGCCGGCGGATGCGGTTGAGCTGGGCGATCTCGGCAATGATGTTGCCCGGCGCCGAGAAGTCCCGGGGGCGGATCTGGTATTTCTCCGAATCCAGGTACTCCTCCTTGCCCGGCACCGGCGCCGATTCGCACAGCTCGAACCCGGAATACATGCCCCACAGCCCGGATCCCATGGTGGCCAGCACCGCGCGGATCAGAAACCCAGGGCGCCCCGAGTCATGCAGGAACTGCGGGTTGATGTCCGGGGTGTTGACGAAGAAGTTGGGGCGGAAGCAGTCGCGCCACGGCGGCTGGTTGAGTTCGGCCAGGTAGCTGGACAACTCGCTCTTGGTGTTGCGCCAGGTGAAGTAGGTGTAGCTCTGGGTGTAACCGACCTTGCCCAGGCGCGCCATCATCGCCGGGGTGGTGAAGGCTTCGGCGAGGAAGATCACCTCAGGGTACTGGCGGCGCACTTCGCCGATCAGCCACTGCCAGAACGGCAGCGGCTTGGTGTGGGGGTTGTCCACGCGAAAGGTCTTGACCCCCTCCTCGACCCAGCCGATGACGATGTCCCGCAGTTCCAGCCACAGGCTGGGAATGGCCTCGGCGGCATAGAAGTCGACATTGACGATGTCCTGGTACTTCTTCGGCGGGTTCTCGGCGTATTTGATGGTGCCGTCCGGGCGCCAGTTGAACCAGCCCGGGTGCTGCTTGAGCCAGGGGTGGTCCTGGGAGCACTGGATGGCGAAGTCCAGGGCGATCTCCAGGCCGTGGTCGGCGGCCGCCGCCAGCAGCCGGCGGAAGTCCTCCCGGCTGCCCAGTTGCGGGTGGATGGCCTCGTGGCCGCCCTCCTCGCTGCCGATTGCATAGGGGCTGCCGGGATCGTCCGGGCCTGCGCTCAGCGAGTTGTTGGGCCCCTTGCGGTGGCTGCGGCCGATGGGGTGGATCGGCGGGAAATACAGCACGTCAAAGCCCATGTCGTGAATCATCGGCAGCCGCGAATGAACGTCGTTGAACGTGCCGTGGCGGGCCGGATTGTCGGTGATCGAGCGGGGAAACAGCTCGTACCAACTGGCGAACTGGGCCTGTAGCCGCTCCACATCCAGCGGGTACTCGGGGCTCAGGCTCAGGTAGGGCCGGTGATCGGCCTCGGCCATCAGGCGCGCGCTGGACTCGCTGAGAAACAGCGCCACCTGCTCGGCCTCCAGCAACCCGGACAGATCGCGCTGCAACGCCAGCAACTGCTCGCGCAGCGGCCCTTCGCTGCGCTCGGCGGCCTGTTGCACATGGCTGCGGCCCTCCTGCAGCTCCAGGCTGACCGCAACCCCGGCCAGGTGCTTTTTCTCCAGCTCGTAGCAGAAGCTGGCGAACTGATCGATCCAGGCTTCGATGCAGAAGCGGTAGCGCCCCACTTCGGGCACCGTGAAACGCCCCAGCCAACCGTCGTTGCCCTGGTCTTCCAGGGCCTGGCTGGCCCAGCTGTCCTGTTGCTCGTTGTGCCAGCGCACCCGCACCGCCAGTTTGTCGTGGCCGTCGGCGAATACCTTGCACGCCACCTCTACCTCCTGGCCGGCCACCGCCTTGACCGCGAACTGGCCGCCGTCGAGCACCGGGCGGATGCTCTCGATGGCAATGCGCGGCAGCAGCAGGGCCTGGGACAACGGCAGGTGCGCCTGGTATTGCTGTTCGGTCGGTTTTTCTACAGTCATCGAGCATCACCCCTTTTTCACGTCTTCGACGCTCTGGTGGCGGGGCCGCGGCCCCGGTGAATCAATGCACTTAGGTTCCGAGCCAAAGCCTGCGGCGAAAGTTCACCGCGATTGGTCGGCCAAGCGGCGGGAATCAAATCCGCGCCGCTGCGGTCCACCAGAAGAGCCCGTGCATCTGCAAGCACAAAGGAGGCCAGCGCGATGAATATCCCGATCCCGGCAGAAACCCCCGATCCCAACATCGACCAACCGACCCTGCCCCCCAGCGAGCCTGAGCCGATCCCGGAGCAGGAACCGCCGGAAAGCACCCCGCCACCCAAGGGCGACCCGCCCACTACCATGCCGCCGGTGGTGGTCAGCGCCTGAGCCCGGGCGCCTGCCCAGCCAGCAAGCATAGACAGCCACGTGGGGAGGCCCGGAGCATCAGCCGTCCTGGCGCTTTTCCAGGCGCCGGACAATCAGCGGCATCAGGCTGAAGACCATCAGCGCCAGCAAGGTACTGAGCACCGCCGTGGCCTCGCGGCCCATGCCGGCGGCCACGCCGATGGCGGCGGTCATCCACAGCCCGGCGGCGGTGGTCAGGCCCTTGACGTGCTGGCCCTGGTCTTCTTCACGGCCCTTGAGGATGGTCCCGGCGCCGAGAAAACCGATCCCGGCGATGACCCCCTGGAGCACCCGGCTCATGGCATCGGCCTGGGCCCCGGACAGGCTCGGCACCAGCACGAACAGGGCCGCGCCCATGGCCACCAGCATATGGGTGCGAACCCCGGCGGCCTTGCCCTGATGCTCGCGTTCGAAGCCCAGAATGCCCCCCAGCAGGGCCGCCACCAGCAGCCGCAGGGTGATCTGGGTCAGTTGCCGGGCATCGCCGATATCGGCGAATTCGTCTTGCAGGGTCAGCCAGACTTCTTGCCACCAGGTGTTCATGCGATCGCTCCTCGTCCCTTCGCGGGTTCCTGAGCGATGGACCGCGCCCGCCAGCAAAAGGTGCCGCCATCACCACCACCGCAGGAACCGGCTTGCCGGAGAAGAGGCCCCAAGCCGGCTGCCAACCCCACGGACGCCTTCGCTGGCCAGCCAGTTCCTGCACAAGCCTGCGCCAGCGCCTGCCAGCGCCTGCCCAGCCACCGTTGATCGCCGTGGTCGAACCCTGGCCGGCCCCTGCGCCCTAACCTGTACAGCCATTGCCTTGAGGTAACCGCCATGAGCCTGCGCATCGAAAACCAGACCTGCTATTTCGACACCGAAACCCTGCACCAGCACCTCCCGGCCAGCGCCGTGACCATCATCACCGACAGCGCCAAGTCGATGTCGGCGGTGGACCTGGGTGGCGAGCGGGTCTACATCACCGAAGCAGAAGCCGACGCATTGACCGTAGCAGGCGCCACCGACGGCCGGCGCCATCTGAAAGCCAGTGAAGGTGATTCGGTGATTTGACTGACCTGGATCAGGGCCCGCCCCGCGGCCCTGTGCCAGCACGGCCTGCAGCCCTCCCTGGTGGCACCTGAGGGGGTACGGCAAGTTGTCGCAGGGGCGCTGCAAAGGGCCATCTGATCCGGTTTTTTATCAAATACCTGAGTCTGTTATGCAAACAGATCCGTGGTCATAGTTGCCCGGCCTGATGGAGGCTGATGAGCGAACGACCATGAGCGAAAGAATCCCCGTCCGATTAGTAGAAACCTTCGAACCTTCACGCCCTACACAGATGAAGACGAAGACCACTGACAAACACGTCTACACCCGCAGTTTCAGCGGCCTGTTCCGCACCCTGCGCATGAGCGGAGCAGGTTTCCTGTTCCTGCTGTTCTTCGGCACCGTGTGGCTCAACTGGGGTGGCCGCCAGGCCGTGCTCTGGGACCTGGCCGAAAGCAAGTTCCACATTTTCGGCGCAACCTTCTGGCCCCAGGACTTCATCCTCCTCTCGGCGCTGCTGATCATCTGCGCCTTCGGCCTGTTCGCCATCACCGTGTTCGCCGGCCGCGTCTGGTGCGGCTACACCTGCCCGCAAAGCTCGTGGACCTGGCTGTTCATGTGGTGCGAAAAGGTCACCGAGGGCGAGCGCAACCAGCGGATCAAGCTGCAGGCCGCGCCCTGGGGCCTGAACAAGCTGGCCCGCCGGGCCATGAAGCACACCCTGTGGCTGGGCATCAGCCTGCTCACCGGCCTGACCTTCGTCGGCTACTTCACCCCCATCCGCCCCCTGGCCCAGGAACTGCTGACCCTGCAGATCGGCGGCCTGAGCCTGTTCTGGGTGCTGTTCTTCGCCGCGGCCACCTACATCAACGCCGGCTGGCTGCGCGAGGCGGTGTGCATGCACATGTGCCCTTATGCGCGCTTCCAGAGCGTGATGTTCGACAAGGACACCCTGACCATTTCCTACAACCCGGTGCGCGGCGAAAGCCGTGGCCCGCGCAAGCGTGATGTGAAGCCTGCCGATGTCGGCCTGGGCGACTGCATCGACTGCCAGCTGTGCGTACAGGTCTGCCCTACCGGAATCGACATCCGCGACGGCCTGCAGATGGAGTGCATCGGCTGCGCTGCCTGCATCGACGCCTGCGACTCGATCATGGACAAGATGGGCTACGCCCGCGGCCTGATCGCCTACACCTCGGAACACGAGTTGCAAGGCGGCAAGACCCACCTGCTGCGTCCGCGCCTGGTGGGCTACAGCCTGGTGCTGCTGGTGATGATCGGCGCCCTGGCCCTGGCCCTGGTGCAGCGGCCGATGGTGTCCCTGGACGTGAGCAAGGACCGCGGCCTGTTCCGCGAGAACGCCCTGGGCCAGATCGAGAACATCTACAGCCTGAAGATCATCAACAAGACCCAGGAACGCCAGCAGTACCACCTGGCCCTGGTGGATGGCGAAGGCTTCGAGCTGCAGGGCAAGACCGAGCTGAGCCTGGCCCCCGGTGAAATCACCGACCTGCCGGTGTCCGTGGCGATGACCCAGGACAAGGCGCAGAGCAGCTCCCAGGCCATCAGTTTCAAGGTCAGCGACAGCGATGACCCCGGCGTCTACGCCGTGGCCAAGAGTCGTTTTGTCGCGCCGATGAACCGCTGAGCCTCTAGAATGCCCTGGCGAGGGAGCCGGCTCCCCCCGGGGCCGGCCCCGGAGCCAATGAACCGGACACCCGCCGCCAGCCCGCTGGCGGCGTTCGTCACTCCCTCGCCACCGCAGATATGTCGACCCGATGACCAGACTGGATCCTCAACCGCAGATGAAACGCTACGAAAAATTCGCCGATGACATCGCCGAACTGATCCGCTCCGGGGTCCTGGGGCCGGGCCAGCGTGTGCCTTCGGTGCGCTACGCCAGCCAGACCTACGGGGTCAGCCCGTCGACGGTGTTCCAGGCCTATTACCTGCTGGAGCGTCGCGGCCTGATCCGCGCCCGCCCGCGCTCCGGCTACTTCGTCAATGCCCACGCGCCGAGCCCGTTCTCGGAGCCGGTGATCAGCAGCGAAGTCAATGAATCCACCGAAGTCGATGTCAGCGAACTGGTGTTCTCGGTGCTCGATTCGATCAAGGACCCGAGCACCGTGCCTTTCGGCTCGGCGTTCCCCAGCCCGACCCTGTTCCCCCTGCAGCGCCTGTCGCGCTCCCTGGCCAGCGCCAGCCGCGAGATGGACCCGCGGGTGGTGGTCACCGACATGTCGCCGGGCAATCCGCAGCTGCGCCGGCAGATCGCCCTGCGCTACATGGTGGCCGGGCTGATGCTGCCCATGGAGGAGTTGCTGATCACCAACGGCGCCCTGGAGGCGCTGAACCTGTGCCTGCAAGCGGTGACCGAGCCCGGCGACCTGGTGGCCATCGAGGCTCCGGCCTTCTACGCCAGCCTGCAAGTGCTGGAGCGGCTCAAGCTCAAGGCGGTGGAAATCCCCGTGCACCCGCGCGACGGCATCGACCTCGGGGTGCTGGCCCAGACCCTGGAGCGGCACCCGATCAAGGCCTGCTGGTGCATGACCAACTTCCAGAACCCCATGGGCGCGAGCATGCCCGAGGCGAAGAAACAGGAGCTGGTGGAGCTGCTGCGCCAGCACCAGGTGCCGCTGATCGAAGACGACGTCTACGCCGAGCTGTACTACGGCCAGCAGGCGCCGAAACCGGCCAAGGCCTTCGACACCGAGGGCCTGGTGATGCACTGCGGCTCATTCGCCAAGAGCCTGGCCCCGGGCTACCGCATCGGCTGGGTCGCGGCCGGGCGCTATGCGCAGAAGATCGAACGGCTGAAACTGATGACCTCGTTGTGTGCCTCGATGCCGGCCCAGGCGGCGATTGCCGACTACCTGCAGCACGGTGGCTACGACCGCCACCTGCGCAAGCTGCGCTATGCCCTGGAAGAACAGCAGAGCGCCATGCTGGCGGCGATCGCCCGCTACTTCCCGGCCCAGACCCGAGTCAGCCAGCCGGCCGGCGGCTACTTCCTGTGGCTGGAGCTGCCGCCGCAGATGGACTCGCTGAAACTGTTCCAGATGGCCCTGGCCCAAGGCATCAGCATCGCCCCCGGGCCGATCTTTTCGCCGACCCAGCGCTTTCGCAACTGCATCCGCCTGAATTACGGCAGCCCGTGGAACGAAGCCGCGGAAAAGGCCATGGAAACCCTGGGCCGCATCATCCGCTCCTTCTGAGCGCAACCGCCCCACCAGCCCCCGCATTTGCGGCTGGCTTACCAGCGAAAGCGCCCGCAAGCCCTGCTCCGCCCGGGCCGACGCCTTCGCTGGCGAGCCAGCTCCTACAGCAGTCAGATACACCGTGCAGTTCCCCGTAGGAGCCGGCTTGCCGGCGAAGAGGCCTGTAAGTCATGCTCCGCCCGGGCCGACGCCTTCGCTGGCGAGCCAGCTCCTACAGCAGTCAGATACGCCGTGCAGTTCTCCGTAGGAGCCGGCTTGCCGGCGAAGAGGCCCGCAAGCCTTGCAGCGCCTGGGTCGACGTCTTCGCTGGCAAGCCAGCTCCTACATGGGGCGCTACACACCGCGCCAGCTTCAGGCAGGCCGCAAGGCCGCCGTCACGCTCTTGATCTGAGCGCCCCGTTAACCAC
>NZ_VYKE01000094.1:0-22620 GCF_032424515.1 Pseudomonas sp. JV245A | reverse complement strand
CATAGGCCACGTAGTCCAGGTAGCTGCCGCCCCATTCCTCGGGAACCACCATGCCCAGCAGGCCCAGTTCGCCCATCTTGCGCACCAGGCCATCGTCGATCCAGCCGGCCTTTTCCCAGGCCTGGGCATGGGGGGCGATCTCGCCTCGGGCGAAGTCCCGGGCCATGTCGCGGATCATCACTTGCTCTTCGGTCAGTTCAATGTCGTGCATGAGTTCAGCTCCCGCTGCCGTCAAAACCGCTGAAGAAGCTCGCCACCCGATCGGCGTCGAGGGCCGCCAGGGTGGGCGGATTCCAGTGCGGAGTCTTGTCTTTGTCGATGATCAGGGCGCGTACGCCTTCCATCAGGTCGCCACGCTCGAACCACTGCCGGTCCAGGTGCAGTTCCAGGGCGAAGCATTGTTCCAGGCTCAACTGGCGGCCGTGGCGCAGCATTTCCAGGGTCACGGCCATGGCCAGGGGAGAGCGGGTTTCCAGCAGGTCGGCGGTGCTGCGCGCCCATTCATGGCTGTCGGCAATGGTGACGGTACGCAGTTGCTCGACGATGCTGGGTACGTCCGCCTGGGCGAAGAAGTGATCGATGACCGGGCGCAAGGCTTGCAGGGGCGCATCGGGCAGGGTCTGCACCGCGAGCCTGGCCAGCAGGCCTTGCAGGTCCTTGAGGGGCGAGTCGCTCCAGTGCAGGCGGTCCAGGCGCTGGTTCAGCAGGTCCAGCTTGCTGCTGTCCAGGTGCCAATCGGCCAGGCCGCAGTACAGGGCATCGGCGGCGCGGATCTGCACGCCGCTGACTCCGAGATAGATCCCCAGCTCCCCGGGTATGCGCGACAGGAAGTAACTGCCGCCAACATCCGGGAAGTAACCGATGGCCACCTCCGGCATCGCCAGGCGGCTGCGCTCGGTGACTACCCGCAGGTCGGCGCCTTGCACCAGGCCCATGCCGCCACCCAGGACAAAACCGTCCATCAGCGCCAGCACCGGCTTGCGGTAGTGGTGGATGGTCAGGTCAAGGGCATATTCCTCGACGAAGAAGTCTTGGTGCAGGCTGTCGCCGCTGTGGTAGCTGTCGTACAGCGAGCGGATATCGCCGCCGGCGCAGAAAGCCTTGTCCCCCGCGCCACGCAGGACGACGGCGTGGATCAACGGATCCTGGGCCCAGTGGTCCAGGTGCTGCTGCAAGGTGCGGACCATCGACAGGGTGATGGCGTTGAGGCCGGCGGGGCGGTTTAGGGTCAGGTAGCCGATGTGGTTGCGCACCTCGACCAACACTTCGTCCGGGGTGGCGTCGCAGGCCCGGCTCGCCTGGGATGAAACCTGAGCAGTCATCACTAACTCCCTGCTTTTATTGTTTTTTATATGAGGCTCGCGCGCGAGCATCGGCGGATCGTAGCAGTGCAAATTTGCCAATTACAACCCGGAAAGCTGCAGGTCGACTGTGCATTTTTGCATGACAAAAAAACACGCCCTGGCCTTGCGCAACCGCTCTGGACCAAGGTGTAGAGCCTTGACGACAGAATCGGCTGTGAAATAGCCGTGATCAGCCGATCCCGGCTGTTTCAGGCGCCCCTTACGACACCTGGGCCACTTCGGCAGTTGGCATTCTGGCGCTCCGTTGCAGCGTAGACCGCGGCAACCAGGAACGGGTTCGGCTCTGCGCGCCAAACCCGGCCAATAACAACAAGAACCCGACTGCGGCGACCCCGCATCCACTCTCTGCCCCTGTCACAAGTGGGGCCTGGCATTGCTGCCGGGCCGCTATAAATCCAAATAATCCGGGACTCTGAAGATGACTAAACACTGGCTGGCTGTGCCGTTACTGGCAATTGCGTGCGTTTCCATGGGCGCCAGCGCCAAGGAATGGAAAGAACTGCGCTTTGGCGTCAACCCGAGCTATCCGCCCTTTGAATCCACCACGGCAGGCGGCGGCGTGCAGGGCTTCGGTGTCGACCTGGGCAACGCCATCTGCGCCGAGCTCAAGCTCAAGTGCGTGTGGGTCAGCAACGACTTCGACGGCCTGATCCCGGCACTCAAGGCCGGCAAGTTCGACGCCATCGAGTCCTCCATGACCGTTACCGATGCGCGGCGCAAGCAGATCGACTTCAGCGACCGGCTGTACGCCGGCCCCACGGCCATCGTCACGCGCAAGGGCTCGGGCCTTGAACCCACCGGTGAATCGCTGAAGGGCAAGACCCTGGGCTACATGCAGGGCACCGTCCAGGAAACCTACGCCAGGGCCAAGCTGGGCCCGGCGGGGGTCAAGCTGCGGGCCTACCAGAACCAGGACCAGGTCTATGCCGACCTGGTCTACGGCCGGCTGGACGCCTCGATCCAGGACAAGCTGCAAGCGCAGATGAGTTTCCTCGCATCGCCCCAGGGCGCCGACTTCGAGAACAGCGTCGGCATCAGCGACCCTCTGGTGCCGTCGGAGATCGCCATTGGCCTGCGCAAGGACCAGGACGAGCTCAAGGCCATGCTCAATGGCGCCATCCAGGCGCTGCATGAGAAGGGCATCTACGCCCAGATCCAGCGCAAGTACTTCGGCGACCTCGACCTCTACAACAACTGATCGCCCACGGCGGGCCCCGGGACTGATACCCAGTATCCCGGGCCCGGCCGTGGCCCGAGCAAGGTGATTGGCGTGAATACCTTTCTGACTCTGTTGGGCCTGGACCTCGAGGTCCTGCAAGGCTATGGGCCGCTGTTGCTGCACGGCGCCTGGATGACCCTGAAACTCTCCGCCCTGGCGCTGCTGGTGAGCATGCTCCTGGGGTTGCTGGGGGCGGCGGCCAAGCTTTCGCCGCTGCGCCTGCTGCAGATCCCGGCGACCTGCTACACCACCTTGATCCGCGGCGTACCGGACCTGGTGCTGATGCTGCTGATCTTCTACAGCCTGCAGGGCTGGCTCACGGCCCTGACCGAACTGCTGGACTGGCCCTATATGGAGATCGACCCCTTCGTGGCCGGGATCGTGACCCTGGGCTTCATCTACGGCGCCTATTTCACCGAGACCTTTCGCGGGGCAATCCTCAGCGTGCCCCGGGGCCAGCAGGAAGCCGCGGCGGCCTTCGGCCTGAGCCGCATGCAGCGCTTTCGCCACGTGGTGTTCCCGCAGATGATGCGCTTCGCCTTGCCGAGCCTGGGCAATAACTGGCTGGTGCTGCTCAAGGCTACGGCGCTGGTGTCGATCATCGGCCTCACCGACCTGGTCAAGGTGGCCCAGGAAGCTGGCAAGAGCACCTTCAACATGCTGGATTTCCTGCTCCTGGCGGCGGCCCTGTACCTGCTGATCACCAGCGCTTCGAACCAGCTGCTGCGGCGCCTGGAACGGCACTACAACCAGGGCGTGCGAGGGCTGTCGCGATGATCGAACTGATCCAGGAATACTGGCGGCCGTTTCTGTTCACTGACGGCGAGAGCCTTACCGGGCTGGCCATGACCCTGTGGCTGCTGGTGGCCAGCCTGGCCATGGGTTTTGTCCTGTCGCTGCCCCTGGCCATTCTGCGCACCTCGCACTGGGCGCTGCTGCGCTGGCCGGTGCAGTTGTTCACCTATGTGTTTCGCGGCACGCCTTTGTACATCCAGCTGCTGATCTGCTACAGCGGCCTGTACGGCATCGCCGCGATACGCCAGCAGCCGTTGCTCGAAGCCTTCTTCCGCGATGCCATGAACTGCACCTTGCTGGCCTTCACCCTGAACACCTGCGCCTACACCGTGGAGATCTTCGCCGGGGCCATCCGCAGCATTCCCTATGGCGAGATCGAGGCAGCCCACGCCTATGGCCTGAGCGGCTGGCGCCTGTACTGGCGGCTGATCCTGCCTTCGGCCCTGCGCCGGGCGCTGCCGTACTACAGCAACGAGGTGATCCTCATGCTGCACGCCACCTCGGTGGCCTTCACCGCCACCATCCCGGACATCCTCAAGGTGGCCCGGGACGCCAATGCCGCCACCTTCATGACCTTCCAGGCCTTCGGCATCGCCGGCCTGTTGTACCTGGGGCTGTCCTTCGGCCTGGTGGCGGCCTTCCGCCTGGCGGAGCGGCGCTGGCTGAGCTTCCTCGGCCCGGCTCACTGACGCTCCTTTCCTCTTTTTCCTATCCAGAACCTTGCTGCCAGCGGCGGGGTTCCAGGAGTCTGCGATGTACAAATTGGCCGTTGAAAATCTCTACAAGCGTTTTGGTGACAACGAGGTGCTCAAGGGCGTCTCGTTGAAGGCCCGGGCCGGAGACGTGGTGAGCATGATCGGCGCCAGTGGCTCGGGCAAGAGCACCATGCTGCGCTGCATCAACTTCCTGGAGCGGGCCGATGCCGGGGCCATTGCCCTGGACGGCGAGGCGATTGTCACCCGCGATGCCCCAGGCGGCATGCAGGTGGCCAGCCCGGCCCAGTTGCAGCGCCTGCGCACGCGCCTGGCCATGGTGTTCCAGCACTTCAACCTGTGGAGCCACCTCAGCGTGCTGGAGAACATCATGCTGGCGCCGTGCCGGGTGCTGGGCATTGGCCGCAAGGAGGCCGAAGCCAGTGCCCGGGCCTACCTGGACAAGGTGGGCTTGGCGCAACGGGTGGCCGAGCAGTACCCGGCGTTCCTGTCCGGTGGCCAGCAACAGCGGGTGGCGATCGCCCGGGCCCTGGCGGTGGAGCCGCAGATCCTGCTGTTCGACGAGCCGACCTCGGCGCTGGACCCGGAACTGGTGGGGGAGGTGCTGAAGGTGATCCAGGCCCTGGCCGAAGAGGGGCGGACCATGCTCATGGTCACCCATGAAATGAGCTTTGCCCGACAAGTGTCGAGCCAGGTGTTGTTCTTGCATCAAGGGCGGGTCGAGGAGCAGGGTAGCCCGGCGATTCTCGACCAGCCGCAGAGTGAACGTTTGCAGCAGTTTCTATCCGGCCGTTTGAAGTGAGGGAAGACATCCATGGCGGACATCCGCGACCTGTCGATCGTGCTTGATCGAATCGACCAGGCGATCATCGAGGTTCTGCGCCACGAAGGGCGCATCACCTACCAGAAACTCTCCGAGCGCGTGCACCTGACCCCCAGGCCGTGCCTGGAACGGGTGCGCAAGCTGGAGCAGCTCGGGGTCATCCGTGGCTACGGGGCCATCCTCGACGAAAAGAAACTCACCCCGGGGCTGTCGCTGCTGGTGCTGGTGGCCTTGTCCAACCAGAGCGGGCGGGCGGCGCAGAAAGCCTTCGAGGCCAAGGTCCGGGCCTGCCCCCAGGTGCTGGAATGCCGGCTGATCAGCGGCGCCTTCGACTACAGCCTGCGCATGCGCTGCCGGGACATGGAGCACTACCGGGTGCTGACCGAAGTCTGGTTCGACGACCCGGATCTGCACATCGACAAACTGGTCAGCCACCCTGAGCTGGCGATGGTCAAGACCGGCATGGAATAACCCCCTGTACGCCCCCCGCCGCAGGAGCCGGCTTGCCGGCGAACAGGCCCGCAAGCCTTGCACCGCTCGCAAGATCGCCTTCGCTGGCAAGCCTGCTCCTGCAGGTCGCATATCGATGTTTTCAGGAGGTGCGAAATCGGCTGGGGCAACCCGTGCTTTCAGCCATTTCCTGCCGTGCAGGCCCGCCGTTCAGCCGGGTTTTGTCCCGACAAAAAAACACAATGGGCCCCTCTGAAACCTCATTGATTGCGTGCCCCATGCAGACTACCCATAGCGTTTTGATGATTCGCCCCACGCGTTTTTCGTTCAACCAGGACACTGCCGGCAACAACCATTTCCAGCGCCCGCCCGGTGCCGCCGAAGACGTGCAGGCCAAGGCTCTGCAGGAGTTCGACGGCTACGTCGCGACGCTGCGCGAGCATGGGGTCCGGGTGCTGGTCCATGAAGACGGCGCCGCACCCCATACCCCGGATTCGATCTTTCCCAACAACTGCTGGAGCAGCCACCCCGACGGCACCCTGGTGCTGTACCCGATGCAGGGCCGCAACCGCCGCCTGGAGCGCTACAAGGGGGTACTGGCGCACCTGCACGAGCAGTACCAGGTGAACCGCACCCTGGATCTCACCTCCCTGGAGCAGGAGGAACTGTTTCTCGAAGGCACCGGCAGCATGGTCCTGGATCGCCAGCAGCGCATCTGCTACGCCGGCTACTCGACCCGCACCCACGCCCGGGCCCTGGACCAGCTGGTGGCGCACCTGGGTTACGAGCTGTGTGCCTTTCATGCCCGGGACCGCCAGGGTGAGCCGATCTATCACACCAACGTGATGATGAGCGTCGGCAGCCAGCTGGCGGTGGCCTGCCTGCTGGCCCTGGACGATGCACAGGAGCGGGCGGCCCTGCGCCAGCGCCTGGAAAGCAGCGGCAAACAGCTGCTGCCCTTGACCTGGGCCCAGTTGGAATCCTTCGCCGGCAATATGCTGGAAGTCCACAACAGTGCCGGCGAGCCGCTGCTGGTGATGTCCCGCAGTGCCTGGCGCTCCCTGGATGCCGAGCAGCGCGGGCTGATCGAGCGCCATGTGCAGCCGGTGCCGGTGAACATCGACACCATTGAACGCATCGGCGGCGGCAGCGCCCGCTGCATGCTGGCGGAAATCTACCTGCCCGAACGTCAACCTCAGCTGGAGCTCTCGCGATGATCGTCCGTCCCGCCACCCTGGCCGATTTGCCGGCGCTGCTGGCCCTGGCCCACAGTGCCGGTGCCGGCCTGACCACCTTGCCCGCCGACGCCGGGCGCCTGCGGTCACGCCTGCAATGGGCCGAGCAGACCTTCGCCGGCCAGGCCTCGCGGGCCGATGCCGACTACCTGTTCGTGCTGCAAAGCGCGCAGGGCGAGGTGGTCGGCATCTGCGCCCTGGCCGGCGCCGTGGGCCTGCGCGAGCCCTGGTACAACTATCGGGTCGGGCTGTTTGTCGCGGCCTCGAAAAACCTGGGGATCAACCAGCAACTGCCGACCCTGTTCCTGGGCAACGACATGACCGGCCATTCGGAACTGTGCTCGCTGTTCCTGCATGCCGACCACCGCCAGGGGCTCAACGGGCGCCTGCTGTCCAAGGCGCGCTTCCTGTTCCTGGCCGAGTTCCGCGAGCTTTTCGGCGACAAGGTGATCGCCGAGATGCGTGGCTATTCCGACGAGCAGGGTGTGTCGCCGTTCTGGGAAGGCCTGGGCCGGCACTTTTTCAAGATGGATTTCGCCGACGCCGACTACCTCACCGGCCTTGGCAACAAGACCTTCATCGCCGAGCTGATGCCCAAGTTTCCCTTGCCCACCTGCCTGCTGCCGGAGCCGGCACGGGCAGTGATCGGCCGGGTGCACCCCAATACCGAACCGGCCCTGGGCATGCTCAAGGCCGAAGGTTTTGCCTTCAAGGACTACATCGACATCTTCGACGGCGGGCCCCTGATCGAATGCGCCACCGGCGACATCCGCGCAGTGCGCGACAGCCAGGTGCTGCAACTGAGCATCGGCACCCCGGGGGAGCAGGCCCAGCCCTACCTGGTCCACAACCGTCAGTTCGCCGACTGCCGGATCAGCGTGGCGGCGGCGCGGGTCGCCGCCGGCACCCTGATTGTCAGCCGTGACAGCGCCCGGGCCCTGGAGTTGCCGGCCGGGGCATCGGTGCGGGCGGTGAGCCTGGCGGTGCCGGCGCGGCAAATGTCCGCAGCCTAGAAGCGTCGTGGCGCGAGCGCCGCTACAATGGCGCTCGAATTTTCTGCCGGCGAGGCACCATGGACATCGATCTGGCCCGCACCTTCCTGGAAATCGTCCGCAGCGGCAGCCTGATCGCTGCTGCCGAGCGCCTGCACCTGACCCAGACCGCCATCAGCGCCAGGGTGCAGAACCTGGAAGGCCAGCTCAACTGCAAGCTGCTGGTGCGCAACCGCGCCGGCGCCCGGCCCACCGCCGACGG
Organism: Pseudomonas sp. JV245A; assembly: GCF_032424515.1. Taxonomy (NCBI): domain Bacteria; kingdom Pseudomonadati; phylum Pseudomonadota; class Gammaproteobacteria; order Pseudomonadales; family Pseudomonadaceae; genus Pseudomonas; species Pseudomonas sp. JV245A. The sequence goes on along the minus strand of NZ_VYKE01000094.1, from coordinate 14,767 downwards.
CGAGGCCTTCATCAGCTACGCCAACCAACTGGTGCAGACCTGGGAGGCAGCCCAGCGCGACCTGCCGCTGCTGGCCGGCTACCGCAATGTGCTGCACATCGGCGGCGAGCTGAGCCTGTGCAACCCGCTGATGCTCAACTGGGTGCGGCGCCTGCGCCAGGCGTTGCCCAACCACGCCGTGCGCACTCAGATCGGCGAAGGCGCCAGCTTGCAGCGGCAACTGGAACTGGGCGTGCTGGACGCCGCGCTGGTGTTCCAGCCGCTGTACTCGCCGGGCTTGCAGGTGGAGCAGTTACTGGAGGAAAAACTGATCCAGGTGCGCTTGGCCGGGCGCCCCGAGCCCTATGTGTACATCGATTGGGGCGAGGACTTTCGCCGCCAGCACGACGCCGCGCTACCTGCGCAGGCCAAGGCGGCAGTGGGCTTCAACCTCGGGCCGCTGGCCCTGCAATTCATCCTCGATGCCGGTGGCAGCGGCTATTTCCGCACACGCGTGGTGCAGAGCTACCTGGACAGCGGTGTGCTGGAGCGGGTGGAAAAAGCCCCGGAGTTCAACTTCCCCACCTACCTGCTGTACGCCCGCGAGCGCGATACCCCAGAGCTGCAACAGGCGTTCGCGGTACTGCGGGAAGTGATAGAAAGCGACACCGACTGGTCCCAGCGCTGGTCGCCGATGGTCTGAAACCCGGCAACCTGGCAGGCGAGGAGGCCCTTGAGTGATGGGTTGTCCTTGAGGGCGCCTTGGCGGGCAAGCCGGCTCCTGGCGCTGGCTGTCAGCGGCGTGAGGCGAGCACCTGGCCGATGCTGCGGCGCCGGGCGTGGGCCTCGCTGGCATGAATCAGCTGTTCGAGGTCTTCGGGGGTGACGTCGAAGAACTCCTCCATCTCCGCCAGGGCCAGTTTCAGGTCCTGGGCCGTGATCGCCAGGCTGTCGCCGGCAGCGGTTGCTGGCAGGAGCGCCGGAGCTTCGCTGGGGCCCTTGGGGTAACGGGTGCGCGTCAGGTTGTTGTAGGCCAGGGCGCTGAGCAACAGGCTGGCGGCGGCCAGCATCACCGGCCCCAGCTCGTACCAGTCCAGGGCCACGCTGGCCGGGTCCGCCAGTACCAGGGTCAGGGCCAGGGCGCCGGCCGGCGGGTGCAGGCAGCGCAACCAGCACATCAGCACCAGGGCCATGCCCGCCGCCAGGCAGGCACTGCCCAAGGTACGGCCCAGTACATGGGCCACCGCCAAGGCCATGACGGCGGCACAGAGGTAGCCGCCAAGAATCGACCAGGGCTGGGCCAGGGCGCCTGAAGACACCGCGAACAGCAGCACCGCCGACGCGCCCAGAGGGCCGATCAGGTGCAGGGCCACCGGCATGCCGAAGACCTGGGCACAGAGCCAGACACTGAACAGGGTGCCCAGGGCCATGCCGATGGCGGCGCGGCTCCATTCCAGTGGGCGGGTATTGATGGCGGCGGGTTTCCAGCGGGCGAACATCGGTAAACGCTTTCCAATCCAGAACGACAGGCAAAAAGAAGGGCTTGCCTGGATGACCAGAAAGCCCTTGAACGTTCCAACATTTGGGGGAGGAACCGGCACAGTGTGCCGAGGAATCTTGCGCCTGACAAATTCATAATAATGCTGCTTCAGTGCATTTATTTTGCACTTAAATACGACGGCCCCTGTAGGAGCCGGCTTGCCGGCGAAGAGGCCCTTGAGTGTGGTGTAGCCCTGGCGGACGCCTTCGCTGGGAAGCCAGCGAAGGCAGCCAATTTCTCACCGGTTTCTACAGCGTAAGGCGCATGGCGCAGCGGCGCGCCGCGGGCAGGCCGTACCGGGCTTCATCGGCCTGCACCTGGCACAGCCGTGGGCCCAATTGCGCCTGTTCGAGGGTGACAAAGCCCTGGCGCTGGTAGAAGGGTTCGTTCCAGGGCAGTTCGCGAAAGGTGCTCAGGGTCAGGGCTTCAAGCTGCTGCTCCAGAGCGTATTGCCGCGCCGCCTGCAACAGGCGCTTGCCGATGCCCTGGCCCTGGTGGCCGCGGGCGACGGAAATCTCCCACACATGCAGTTCCCGGTCGCAGGCTTCGGCGTTGAGAAAGGCGCAAGGGATGTCATCCGCCGTCACCGCCACCCAGACCGGGTGGCGCTGGATATTGGCGCGGTGGCTCGGTGCGTCGGCCACTGCGGCGTCTGCCAGCCAGGCCAGTTGCGCATCGGAGCGAAACAGTTCGGCAGCGCAGGTTTCAATGGCGGGAAGAAAGTCGGCGTCGGTCACCCGCGCCCGGCGGATCTCAATAGTCATGGGCGCGAGTGTAGGCAGCGGGCAGGGGCCGTGCAACGCTTTCAGGGTTGCGCGGCGGTTGGCCCGGTCAGGAGCAGGAGGACGAAGTCGTTCTTGTCGAAACGCCCGCTCAACACCGGCTTCAGGTCGGCCAGCGGCGTATTCTGCAGGCTGGCCAGGTCGCTCTGATCGAGGATGACCCAGGCCGGGCCGGGTACCTGAGCCAGGGCGTCTGGGCTTGCGGTGAACTGCGGTTGCAGATCCCGGTCCAGGTTGACCATGAACTTGATGGCCTTGGCGTCCTTGCCCATGCGGTGCAGGACCACCGGTGCCGGGTCGGCCTCGATCAGTTGCATGGCGCTGTGGCTGAAGGTGCGCGTGTCATAGAGACGGTGCTCCACCGGTTCGAAGACTCCGATGTAGCAGGCCCAGACTGCCAGCACTGCGCTGTAGGCCAGGCCCACGGCGCGCCACTGGCGCTTGAACAGCAGCCCCAGGGACAACAGCTGCAATAGGCCGAGCACCAGCAGCATCGGCGTCAACGAGTCGAGCTGCTCGGGGAATTTGCGCCGTAGCACCAGCAAGCCGATGATCAGCAACCCCGGCAGCAGCAGCCACAGGCCCTGGATCGCCCCGCGCAGCCAGGCCAGCAGCCGTCCGCGGCCGGCCTGGAACGGATAGGCGGCAATGATCGCCGCCATGGGCAGCATCGGCAGCAGGTAGCGAGCCTTTTTCGCCTGGGGAATCGACAGGCCGATCATCACGATCAACCCGGCCGCGGTGCACAGGCGCAACAGTTTCAGGCCCGGGCCCTGTTCCGTGGCGCGGGTCAGCAGCACGGCCAGCCACGCCAGGATCGCCAGGGGGTAGGCCAGGGCGTAGTTGCCCAGGGAACTGGTGAAGTAATAGAAGACATCGCTGGAGCCTTCGCTGCCGTCCATGCGCCCCATGAACTGCATGCGGATGACATCGTCGACGAAGGCCTGGCCGCCACTGAGCTTGGCCAGCCACAGCAGCAGGCCGACGCAGGCCACCAGCAGCGCCAGGGCGCTGAAACCGACGCTGAACAGCCGCCGCCACTGGCCATTGAGCAGGTAGTAGCTGCACAGCATGCCGGTGGGAATCACCAGGCCGATGGGCCCGCGAATGGCAAAGCCCAGCACCAGCAGGAGGAAGATCCAGCCCAGGCGCCGGTGGGTACCGAAATGGTCATGGGCGTAGCCCAGGTAGAACACGGCCAGGGACACCGCAGCCAGCATCTGGTCCAGGGACACGGCGCGGGTTTCACTGATAAAGGTGTTGCTGAGCAACAGCAGGGCAACGCTAAGCAGGGCCCAGGTGCGGGAATAGGGCGCCAACAGGCGATAGATCAGGCTGACGATCAAGGCCGAGGCGATGGCCGTGGGCAACCAGGCGGTGAGGCTGGTGACTTGCCCCCCTGGCAGGGAGAACAGCCAGACCAGCAGGGTCGAGGCGCTGGAGTAGTCGGCGTAGGGCTGGCCGTAGGTGGTGGGGAAGAACCCCGGCCCGTGGCGCAGCATTTCCTTGGCAAACAGCACGAAGCGCGAATCGAAGCCGATCGCCGACTGGTGGTCGGCGCCGACGCAGAACAGCAGCAGGGCCAGCAACCCCAGCCCCAACGATTGCCAAAGAAGAGTGTTCGAAGGGGAGGAGTGACTGGTGTTCATTCAGGCCTCAGCAGACCACTGCTGGTGGGGGATCGGCAGGTTGCGCGATTCACCGCGGCCAATCGGGAAGTAGGTGAAGCCGTTGCGCGCCAGGCGTTCGGCGTCGTACAGGTTGCGCCCGTCGAAGATCACCGGCGCCTTGAGACGCTGCTGGATCAGGTCGAAATCCGGTGCCTTGAACTGCTGCCACTCGGTGCAGATGACCAGGGCGTCGGCGCCCACCAGTACCGATTCCGGGGTGCCCATGAGCATCAGGCGCGACTCGTCCGGGTACAGGCGCTGGGTTTCCTGCATGGCTTCCGGGTCGAAGGCCCGCACCTGGGCACCGGCGGCGAACAGCGCATCGAGCAGCACCCGGCTCGGGGCGTCGCGCATGTCGTCGGTGTTGGGCTTGAATGCCAGGCCCCACAGGGCAAAGGTCTTGCCTTTGAGGTCGCCCTTGTAGAACGCCTTGATGCGTTCGAACAACTTGTGCTTCTGCCGCTCGTTGATGGCTTCCACAGCTTGCAACAGGTCGCTGGAGCAGTGGGCTTGCTGGGCACTGTGGATCAGCGCACGCATGTCCTTGGGGAAGCACGAGCCGCCGTAGCCGCAGCCCGGGTAGATGAAGTGGTAGCCAATGCGGGTGTCGGCGCCGATGCCCAGGCGCACCGCTTCGATGTCGGCCCCCAGGTGCTCGGCCAGTTCGGCGATCTGGTTGATGAAGCTGATCTTGGTCGCCAGCATGCAGTTGGCGGCGTACTTGGTCAGCTCGGCGCTGCGCAGGTCCATGAACATGATGCGGTCATGGTTGCGGTTGAACGGTGCGTACAGGTCGCGCATCACATCGCGCACTTCTTCGCGCTCGCAGCCGATGATGATCCGGTCCGGCCGGCGGCAGTCGGTAACCGCCGAGCCTTCCTTGAGGAATTCCGGGTTGGAGACGATATCGAATTGCAGCGCACGGCCATCCAGGACCTTCTCGATGTGGGCCTTCAAGGTGTCGCCCGTGCCCACCGGTACGGTGGATTTTTCCACCAGGATTACCGGCTGCTCACGGTGGCGGGCCACCGCGTCGCCCACTGACAGCACGTAGCGCAGGTCCGCCGAACCGTCTTCGCTGGAAGGCGTGCCCACGGCGATGAACAGCACCTGGCCATGCTGCACCGCGAGTTTTTCATCGTGGGTGAAGTGCAGGCGCTTGGCTTCGAGGTTTTCCTTGACCAGGCTGGCCAGCCCCGGCTCGAAGATGCTCACGTGTCCCTGTTGCAGCTGTTTGACCTTTTGCTCGTCGATGTCCATGCAGATGACATCGTGGCCGACTTCAGCCAACACGGCAGCCTGTACGAGGCCGACGTAACCACTTCCAAATACACTGATTTTCATGGGGTATTCCTGGGACTTGTCGCGGGTGCAGATCGAGAGTTGATGGTGATGACCCCGAGGATGACCAGGGCCACCCCGAGGGTTTTGGAAAGCGTGAAAGGTTCGTTGAACAGCGGCAGGCTGGCGGCCAGCAGGTAGACCAGGGCGTAGCTGATGCTGAGCAGCGAATAGGCCCGGCCCAACGGCAGGTCGCGCAAGGCCAGCAGCCAGCAGAGCATCGACAGCGCATAGGCGGCGATGGCCGCGGCCACCACCGCCAGAGCGGCCAGGTCGACGCTGCCGGCACTCAACGCCGGCAACCACTGATCCGGAGCGGGCAGGCGGGTCATGCTCCAGCGCATGCCCAGCTGGGCGCCGCTGACCAGGGCCACGCTGCCCAGGGCGAAGGCAAACCCCTTGGCCCGGCTCATGCGTGGCGACTCAACAGCAGCACGCCGCCGATCACCAGGGCCACGCCGAACCAGTGGCGCCGGTCGATGTGCTCACGGAACACGAAGTGGGCAATCAGGGTAATGAAGACGAAGTTCAGGCTGAGCATCGGGTAGGCCACGCCCACCTCCATGCGTTGCAGCACCAGGAGCCACACCAGCAGGCCCAGGCCGAGGCTGAACAGAGCCAGCCACAGCCAGCCCGAGCGCAGTTTCTGCAGGGCGCTGGAAGGCTGGCCGCGCCAGCTTTCCACGGCGAACTTCTGCGCCACCTGGCCCAGGCAGGTCAGCCCGCAGGCCAGCAACAAAAGCAGCAGGCTCATGGCTGGCCCTGGGGAATGATGAAGATCACGATATTGCCTTGCTCGTAGCGCTTGGCATCCTTGGGAAGCAGCTCGACTTCATGTTCCTCGTCGCTGCTCTTGACCCGCATCACCACGCCGATCGAGCCCTGCTTGCGGGCCTCGGCGATCCACGGCTGGACCTGATTGAGGTCGACCTTGCGCGCGGCAGTGTCTTCGTAGCCCAGGCCGTATTTCACTTCGCCTTCGGTGTTGTACAGGGTCACGTCAGGGCGACGCAGGCGCCAGGCCAGGGCGGAGGCAGCTCCCAGGTCGTTGCTCAGCAGGGCCTTGGCCTGGCCCAGCTCGGCCACGTGATCGATGATGAACTGGTCGGGGATCTTGTTGTAGACCACCGAGTTGGGCAGCGCTGCCGGGGCCAGGGCCACCAGCAGGAAGCTGCCCAGGGCCGGCGCCGCCCATAGGGTCAGGGGGCGCATGGCTTGCAGCAGGTTGCTGAGGATCCAGCCCAACAGCAACACATACACCAGCACCAGGTGCTGCGGCTCGTCCACATACACCGGCTTTTTCATCTGGAAGTACACCAGGGCCAGCAGCCCCAGCAGGCCGGCCACCAGGTTGAGCACGCCGTTGAATGCCAGCAGCCGGGTCTTGCCGGCAGCCAGGCGGTCCACCAGGGTGTTGCCCATCAACAACGCCAGGGGCAACAGGCACGGCAGGATATAGGCCGGCAGCTTGCCCTTGCTCAGGCTGAAGAAGGCCAGGGGCATCACCAGCCACAGCAGCAGGAAGCCGCTGCTGTTCTGGCGCCGCTGTTGCCAGGCCTGCTTCAGGCCGGCCGGCAGCAGCAGCACCCAGGGCACGCTGAACCCCACCAGCAACGGCAGGTAGTACCACCAGGGCGAGGCGTGCTGGGCATCATCACCGGCAAAACGGCGGATGTGCTCGTGCCAGAAGAAGAAACGCCAGTAGTCCGGTTCCTGGGAGTGCACCGCCAGGGCCCAGGGCAGGCTGATGAGAATGGCCACCAGCACACCGATGCCGCCATAGATCAGCAGCGAGCGCAGGCGCTTCTGCCAGATGGCGTAGGGCAGGGCCACCAGCACCGGCAGCAGCCAGGCCAGAAAGCCCTTGGTCATGAAGCCCATGCCGCAGGCCAGGCCCAGCGCCACCCAGGCCAGCACCTGGCCGCGGGTTGTCCGGCAGTCGAAGGTGAACCACAGCGCCACCAGGCTCAGGTTGACCCAGAAGGTGAATTGCGGATCGAGGTTGGCGTAGCCGGCCTGCAGCGCGACCACGGTAAAGCTCATGTAGAGCAGGGCGCTGGCCAGGCTCTTGCGCGGATCGTTCCACAGGCGCCGGGCCAGCAGGTAGGCCAGGACCACGCTCAGGCCGGTGCTCAGGGCCGAGGCCACGCGCACACCGAACAGGTTGTCGCCAAACAGCGCCTGGCCGATGGCGATCATCCAGTAGCCGGCCACCGGTTTCTCAAAATAGCGGATGCCCATGAAGTGCGGCGACGCCCATTTGCCGGTCAGGAGCATTTCCTGGCTGATCTGCGCGTAGCGGGTTTCATCGGGAATCCACAGGCCGTGGGTGGCCAGGGGCAGCAGGTAGAACAGGCCGAACGCGATCAGCAGCAGCGGCAGAGCCCAACGTCTGGTCATGCGCCTTGCACTCCCAGCCAGCCTTCACGGCCTTCCAGCGCACCGCGCACCACCTTGCCCGCGGGCAGGCCGGCCAGATCCGCCGGGAGCATGTCGCCCAGGGGTTGGAAGTGGATGTCGCGCTGCCTGGCGCTGGCCAGCAGTTGGCGGAAATCGTTGGCCATGAGAATCCCTTCTACTTCTGCATGCACGGTATAGACGTTGAGTTTGTCCGGGCTGAACCGGTCGAGGATGTAACTGTTGAAATCCTTGGCGGCCACCACCGGCCCGACCACTTCGTCGAAGGTCGGCAGGTCCACCGGAATCTGTGGTGCGCCCAGGCTGCCGTCCGCCAGGCGTGGCAGGAACAGGCTCTGGCCGCGGCAGTCGCTGTTGTAGCGAAAGCCGAATTGCTGTTTGGCTTCGATGACGCGTTCGTCGGCGCGCCAACCGGCGGACGCCGAGCAGCTCACCGCTTGCCCGAGAATATCGTTGAGGCTGTCGACGCCACGGCGGATCTGTTCGATCAGCTGTGCCTGGCTCCAGCGCCCGGTATTGGCCTGCCAGCCGTGGTGATCCCAGGCGTGCAGGCCGACTTCATGACCGGCGGCCAGGGTCTGGCGCATCAAGTGCCCCAGGTCCCGGCCAATGGGTTTACCCGGCCAGGCCGTGCCGGCCAGGAGGATGTCCCAGCCGTACAGGCCCGCGGCATTGGACCGCAGCATTTTCCAGAGGAACTGCGGACGGATCAGGCGCCACAGGTGGCGCCCCATGTTGTCCGGCCCGACGCTGAAGAAGAAGGTGGCCTTGACCCCGGCTTCATCCAGCGATTCGAGCAGCCGTGGCACCCCCTCCCGGGTGCCGCGGTAGGTATCGACATCAATGCGCAGACCTGCCTGCATCAGCGTGCTTCTTGCTTGGCGCGGTCGGCGATTTCCAGCATCGCTTCACGCAGGAAGAAGTCCAGGGTATTGCCGATGGTTTCGCTCATTTCCACGGTCGGCTCCCAGTTCAGCAGGCGCTTGGCGTTGTCGATGCTTGGCTTGCGGTGTTCCACGTCCTGGTAGCCGGCACCGTAGAACGCCTTGCTCTCCACATCGCGGAAACCGGCGAACGGCGGGAAGTTGCCGCGCAGCGGGTGAGCTTCGAACTGGCGCAGCAGCTCTTCGCCCAGCTGACGGATGCTGGCTTCGTTGTCCGGGTTGCCGATGTTGATGATCTGGCCGTTGCAGCAGTCGTTTTCGTTGTCGACGATGCGTGCCAGGGCTTCGATGCCGTCGGCGATGTCGGTGAAGCAGCGCTTCTGCTCGCCACCGTCGAACAGACGGATCGGGGTGCCTTCCACCAGGTTGAGGATCAACTGGGTGATGGCCCGGGAGCTGCCGATGCGTGCCGAGTCCAGGCGGTCCAGGCGCGGGCCCATCCAGTTGAAGGGACGGAACAGGGTGAAGTTCAGGCCCTTGGCGCCGTAGGCCCAGATCACCCGGTCCAGCAGCTGCTTGGAGACCGAGTAGATCCAGCGCTGCTTGTTGATCGGGCCGACGATCAGGTTGGAGGTGTCTTCGTCGAAGTTCTTGTCCTGGCACATGCCATAGACTTCCGAAGTCGACGGGAAGATCACGCGCTTGTTGTACTTGACGCAGTAGCGAACCAGCTTGAGGTTCTCTTCGAAGTCCAGCTCGAACACGCGCAGCGGGTTGCGGGTGTACTCGATCGGGGTGGCGATGGCCACCAGTGGCAGGACCACGTCGCACTTCTTGATGTGATATTCGATCCACTCGGAGTGAATGCTGATATCGCCTTCGACGAAGTGGAAGTTCGGATGGCTGCGCAGGCGCTCGATGGCGTCGGAGCCGATGTCCAGGCCGTAGACGTCGTACTTGTCGTCACGCAGCAGGCGCTCGGACAGGTGGTTACCGATAAAGCCGTTGACGCCCAGGATCAGTACGCGGGTGCGACGTGGCTTGCGCCCCGATTCGGCGCCGCGCAGCAGGGAACCGTCCACCAGGCCCAGTTCGTTGGCCAGTTGCGGGCCACCCAGGAACAGGCCGTTGGCGTTGCGCTGGCCGGAGGTGATCACCAGGGAGTCCTGGCCACAGGCGATGCGCAGCGGGTCGACGCTGATGACCCGGCCCGGGGCCTGGCCTTCGTTGCCCTTGGCGACTTCGGCGCTCCAGACGATCAGCTTGTGCTCGCCCACGGCGCAGAAGGCGCCCGGGTAGGGTTGAGTCACGGCGCGCACCAGGTTGAACAGCTCTTCGGCCGGGCGCTGCCAGTCGATCTTGCCGTCCGCCGCGGTGCGACGACCGAAGTAGCTGGCCTTGGACTCGTCCTGGGCGGTTTCGGTGATCTTGCCCTGGGCCAGTGCCGGCAGGGTGTCGCGCAGCAGGCTGGCGGCGGCGTCACGCAGTTTGTGGTGCAGGCTCAGCGCGGTGTCGCTGCGCTCGATGGCCACACGCTCCTGGGCAATGATGGCGCCGGCATCGGCACGCTTGACCATGCGGTGCAGGGTCACGCCGGTTTCGGTTTCGCCCTTGACCAGCACCCAGTTGGCCGGTGCGCGGCCACGGTAGCGCGGCAGCAGCGAGCCGTGCAGGTTGAACGCGCCCTTGCTGGCAGTGGCCAGCAGCGGCTCGCTCAGCAGGTTGCGGTAATAGAAGGAGAACAGGTAGTCGGGGTTGAGCTTGGCGATGCGCTCGATCCACAGCGGGTGGTTGGCATCTTCCGGGGCATGCACGGCAATGCCCTTGCGGGCGCAGAGCTGGGCCACCGAGCCGTAGAAGGTGTTTTCCTTGGGGTCATCGGCGTGGGTGAACACGGCGGCGATCTCGTAACCTGCGTTGAGCAGGGCTTCGATGCCAGCACAGCCAATATCGTGGTAGGCGAAGACAACAGCTTTATTGCTCATGGCGAAACCTGATCAGTATGAGTGGAAGTTAAACCGTCGACAGTCACAGCAGGGGCCGGGGCCGCAGGCTGGCTGCGCAAGACTTTTTCGATGAAGAAACGCGGGCGGGCCCGCACGTCGCTGTACATGCGTCCCAGGTATTCACCCAAAAGACCCATGCCGATGAACTGGCCACCGGTGAACACGAACAGCACCGCGAACAGCACGAAGGTGCCGTCGCCGGCCCAGGTGGCGCCGAAGATCAGGCGCAGCACGATCAGCATCAGGGCAAACAGCGCGCCGAGGCCGGCCATGCCGAAACCGATGATGCTCAACAGCCGCAGGGGCGTGGTGGTCATGCAGGTGATCAAGTCGAACATCAGGTTGATCAGGCGCATCGGGCTGTACTTGGAGTCGCCGTGCTCGCGCTCGGCGTGCTCCACCAGCACCTCGGTGGTGTGCCGGGCAAAGCTGTTGGCCAGGATCGGGATGAAGGTGCTGCGCTCGGTGCAGGCCAGCATCGCGTCGATGATGGTCCGGCGATAGGCCCGCAGCATGCAGCCGTAGTCGCTCATGGCCACACCGGTGGAACGCTGCACGGCCAGGTTGATCAGCTTCGAGGGCCAGCGGCGGAACGCCGAGTCCTGCCGGTTGTTGCGCACGGTGCCGACCACGTCGTAGCCCAGTTCGGCCTGAGCCACCAGGCGCGGGATTTCCTCCGGCGGGTTCTGCAGGTCGGCGTCGAGGGTGATCACCACATCGCCACGGCACTGCTCGAAGCCGGCCATGATCGCCGCATGCTGGCCGTAGTTGCGGTTGAGGATCACCGCCACTACCGGGCTGCCTTCGCGCTCGGCGGCCGCTTGCAGGATGTTCGCCGACTCGTCGCGGCTGCCGTCGTCCACCAGGACGATTTCAAACTCGTGCTTGAGCTGGCGGCAGGCCGCTTCGGTGCGCCGCAACAGCTCGGGGAGGCTCTGTTCTTCGTTGTAGACCGGGATCACGATCGACACGAACTGAATCGGATAAGGTTTCAAAGGCTTCAGTCCAAAAGGTTTGCAATGGCACCGGTCACCCGCTCGACATCGTCGAGGGTCATGTCCGGAAACAGTGGAATCGAGCATAGCCGCGCCGAATTCCATTCGGTATGGGGCAGCTGCACTTCAGGGAAGCGCTGTCGGTAATAGGTATGCAGGTGCGTCGCAATGAAGTGGATACCGGTGCCGATGTTCTGTTCCTGCAGGCCTTTCATGAAGGCTTCGCGGTCCAGGCCGCAGCGTTCGGCGTCGATGCGCAGGATGAACAGGTGCCAGGCATGCTGCTGCGGGTACTGGGGCAGGAGCAGGGGCTGTACCGGCAAGCCTTCCAGACGCTGCAGGTAGGCCTTGGCCAGCACTTCACGCTTGGCGTTGATCTCGTCCAGGCGTTGCAGTTGCACCAGGGCAATGGCCGCGTTCATGTCCGCCAGGTTGTACTTGAAGCCGGGCTCGATGACCTGGGCCTGTGGCTTGCGGCCATGGGTCAGGCGGTCGTAGGCGTCCACTCCCAGGCCGTGGAACTTGAGCATGCGCACGCGGTTGGCCAGGGCTTCGTCATCGCTGACGAACATCGCGCCTTCGGCGCACGTCATGTTCTTGATCGCGTGGAAGGAAAAGATCGCCGTGCCCCGGGCGCCGATGGCGCGGCCACGGTAGGTGGTACCGGCGGCGTGGGCGGCGTCTTCGATCACCGCGATGCCGTGCTTGTCGGCCAGGGCATAGAGCGGGTCGAGGTCGAAGGCTGCGCCGGCGTAGTGCACCGGGATGATCGCCTTGGTCCGCGGGGTGATGGCGGCTTCGATGGTGGCGGCGTCGCTCATCAGGGTGTCGGGGTCGACATCGACGAACACCGGGGTGGCGCCCAGCAGGCAGATCATGTTGGCGGTGGAGACCCAGGTCTGCGACGGGGTGATCACTTCATCCCCGGGGCCGATGCCCAGGGCCAGCAGGGTGATGTGCATGGCGCCGGTAGCGGAGGACAGTGCCACGGCGTGGCGGGCGCCGACGCGTTCGGCGAACTGCTGTTCCAGTTCCTGGTTTTTCGGGCCGGTGGTGATCCAGCCGGAGCGCAGAACCTGCTCCACTGCAGCAATCTCTTCTTCGCCAATACTCGGGCGCGAGAAAGGAAGGAAAGCCTGGTTCATGGTTACCTCGGGTTTACACAATGCGAATTACTGGAATACGGGTTGCTGCGGGTGAACGGACAGTTCATGGAAAGCGGGGAGGTCTTGCAGTCATCAAGGCGCATCCAGTTATTGAGCCAACAGGGCATTCCATGCAGCGAATCAGTAAAGACTAGGTTTGTGAAAAGTAAAGGTGGATCAAGGTGTTATCTTTACAACCTGAGAACAAACTGCACTCGGACGGTTGTCTGTCGGGGGCTGAGATTAAGCCGAAAATTGTGAAACGAATATGAAAAATAAGGTAAAAGTCCGTTTTTCTGCGAGCCAGACAGCTAGTGTTCAGTTTGTTTCCAAAGTTATCGAAGTGCGCAGGCCTGGCGGCTTTTGTAACCAGTTTTCAATGGGTATTGAAGGGGCCACCGGGAGTATTTTTTTCACCTCGCCAAGGTGCTACCCGGTACAACCTTGCCCAGCGGAGCATCCATGAACCTGCCGGGCCATGACCGCGCCGCCGGCCTTGACGCGCCCAACCCCTTGAACCTGTACCTGAAGCGCCTGGCCCCCTCCAGCCAGTCGACCCTGCGTTATGTGCTACAGGACGCCGCCGACCGCCTGGGCTACGCCGAACAGAACCTGGAAGAAATCCCCTGGCACCTGCTGCAACCCGAGCATGTCACGGCCCTGGTGGCCACCTTGCGCGAAGACGGCTATGCGCCCAATACCTCATCGCTGTACGTCAATGCCCTGCGCGGGGTGATGAACGAGGCGTGGCGGGCCAGCCTGATCAGCCAGGACCACCTGCTGAAGATGCGTTCGGTCAAGGCCATCAGCGGCACGCGCCTGGCCCGCGGACGCAACCTCAAGCGCGGCCTGATCCATGAACTGATGGCCGTGTGCGCTTCCGACCCGCGCCCCCAGGGCGTGCGCGATGCAGCGCTGATTGCGCTGCTCTATGGCTCGGGCATGCGCAAGTCCGAGTCGGTCAACCTGGACCTGGCCCAGGTGGATTTCAGCGAGCGCAGCCTGCAGGTGCTGGCCAAGGGCAATCGTCAGTTGATCAAGTACGCACCCACCTGGGCTTTCGACAAGCTGCAGGCCTGGCTGGAGCTGCGTCGCCGGCATCTGCCCGCGGGCCTGGTAGACGACCCGTTCCTGTTCAACCGCATCCGCCGGGGCGGGCACATCACTCGCGAGCGCATCACCAAGCACGCCATCTACTACATTGCCCGGCAACGCGGGGCCCAGGTGGGCGTGCGGATCATGCCCCATGATTTCCGGCGCTCGTTCATCACCCGGGTGATCGAGGAACACGACCTGTCGCTGGCGCAGAAACTGGCTCACCACAGCAACATCCAGACCACCGCCAGCTATGACCTGCGCGATGACAACGAGCGGCGCCGGGCCATCGACCGCTTCGATCTGTAGGCCGTGGCAGGGTCAGAGCGAGGGCAGGGTGGGCGACAACTGCCCGGTGAGGTCCCAGGCTTCCAGCATCTTCGCGTACTCGAAGGCATGGCTCGGGTCGCTCTGCAGCCAGTCCTCGAATGCCCGGCGCTCGGCCAGGCTGCAATCGGCCTCGCGCAGGCGTATGCACCAGTGCGCGGCCTGCATCATCAGGTATTCCTCTGCTTGGCTGGCAGAATCAGTCATGGTTCATTCCTTGTTCAAGGTGGAGCCGGTAGCCACGCTGTACAGCGGCATGGCTGAAGTATCGGAGCGATTGCCGCGCGTGACCATGATCAAGGGCAGCATCCTTCACTCAAGCACCGGGGGCCGCCCCCAGCACATGGGCATGCCCCAGGGTGCGGATGCGCACCCGGCTGCCGACCGGTAGCGCATGCAGGCCGGAACTGCGGACCGGCACCAGTTGTTCATGGCCCCCGGCACCGGCCACGCCGATGCTCAGGGTGCAGGTGTTGCCGGCAAAGTCGCAGTCCCTGACCACTCCCGGGCAACTGCCGGCGCCATCGCCGTCGTCCGCCAGCACCTGCAGTTGCTCGGGGCGCAGCATGATCCGCGCCGGGCCCT
>NZ_VYKE01000093.1:0-23022 GCF_032424515.1 Pseudomonas sp. JV245A | reverse complement strand
CCCAGCACCACGCACAGGGGGGAATAGAACAGGGTGTCGAGGCGGGCGAATTTCGAATCCCGGACTTCCTTGAAAAAACCCACCAGCTCGGAGTCGCCGATGGCCCGGGCGAACATCAGCAAGGCAATGGCGCTGATCACCCACTGCAGAGACGGATGGGTCACGGTCGGCAGGTAGAGCCCGACCCTCAGGCACACCAGCATCGCCACCAGCAACAAAGCCACTGCCACCAGCATCGTGGCCAGGGCCGGCGGACGGAACGCCGGCTGGGTCATGCCGGGCCCCGGCCCCGGCACCTCGGGAATCACCGCATCACTGCCACGCTTGCCACCCGCAGCCCAGTACAGATGGATCAGACTGATCAACAGGAAGCTGCCAGCCACCCCCTGTGCGAGCAGAAGATTCATGTTCAGACGTCCATGCAGAAAATGTCGCTGAAGAATGGACTCGATTGACCGTTTTTGTAAGTACGTTCGTCGCCTTCGATGATAAAGTGCCGCCCCATGAAATTTGCCCGTTCCGATCGCTCGCTCGTTGCCTGGATGCTCTATTGCTGCGTCCTGTTCAACGTGTTCGCCTGCAGCATCGGCCACGGGCAGATGCTCGGCATGCAGCTCAACGGCATCGGCGGGCAGTTCTGCAGCGTCGACCCTGCCACCCAGGCGCCGCTGCAGAAACCGGCCGACCAGGGCTCCCTGCCCACTCTCTCCAAGACCTTCGGTTGCCCGCTGTGCTCCACCGGCGGCATGGGCCCGGCCCTGAACTCCAGCCTGACCCTGGCCCTGCTGCCGCAGCCCCAGGCCCCGCTTGCGCGCACCCTGGCCAAGACCGACCTCCCCGCCCGCTCCACCTGGCCCGCGGCCCATCCCCGGGCACCGCCTCTCGCCTGATTCCTGCTCGTGCTCAACCTGCCCACTGCGCTGTCGCGCGGCGCGCGTTCGTGGGCCTTTTCCTAGCCAAGAATTCAGGATGCACCGATGAAACACCTTCCTTTGCTGGCGAGCCTGCTGGGCTGCCTGTCGATCAATGCCTGGGGCCAGCCGAGCCTCGAACTGGCCCCCACCACCATCGGCGCCGATGAGGCCGATGCCGAGCCGGGCCTGAACCTGGACCAGTCCAGCGGCATGGCCTCGCGCCTGGGCCTGAGCCTGCGCGAAACCCCGGCCTCGGTGGCCGTGGCCAGCCGCCAGGACCTGGAGCGAAGCGGCGCCCGCACCTTCCAGGAAGCGGCCAACGCCCTGCCCGGGGTCAACGCCAGTGCGCCGCCGGGGTTCGGCGGCTTCGTCTCCTACCGTGGTTTTACCAGCAGCCAGATCACCCAGATGTTCAACGGCATCAACGTCGCCACCGGCCTGGCCCGGCCCGTGGACGCCTGGATCTACGACCGGGTGGAGCTGGTGGGCGGCCCCTCGTCGCTGATCAATGGCGCCGGCTCCGTGGGCGGTTCGCTGAACTACGTGACCAAGCTCGCGGACCGCCGCGAACAGGCTGCCGAAGGCCTGCTCGGCTACGGCAGCTACGACACCACGCAGACCGCTTTCGGGGTCAACCACGCCCTCAGCCCGGCCGGTGCCGAGGTGCAGCACTACGCGCGCTTGGACGTCAGCCACAACACCAGCAACGGCTACATCGACCGCCAGGAAAGGGATGCCTGGAGCCTGGCCTTCTCCCTGCTCAGCGACCTGACCCCGGACCTGTCCCACACCCTGGCGGTGGAATACCAGGATGAACACGAGGACAGCCCCTACTGGGGCACCCCGGTGCTCAATCCCAAGGCCGGTGAGCTGAAGATCGACAAGCACAACCGCTTCAACAACTACAACGTCGCCGATGGCCTGTATGAGCAACGCACTGTGTGGCTGCGCTCGATCATCGACTACCGGATCAACCCCAGCACCAGCCTGCGCAACACCCTCTACCACCTGGACAGCCAGCGCGACTATCGCAACCTGGAGACCTACCAGTACAACGCCGACAACAGCCGGGTGAACCGCTCGACCGCCTACCTGGTACGGCACCAGGGCCAGCAGGACGGCAACCAGTTCGAACTGCGCCACGATGATCAGCTGTTCGGCCTCGACACCACCTGGTCCGGGGGTTTTGAGTACAAGGTCAACAGCACCACCAACTCGCCCTGGAACGTGCCGGCCAGCAACAGCGTCGATCCCGGCAACTTCCAGCCGGGGTACTTCTATGACCTGAAGGGCACCCGCCAGGGCTGGGCCAAGGACAAGACCAACCAGGTCACCACCCGCGCCCTGTTCGTCGAGAACCGCCTGGCCCTGAGCGACGAGCTGTCACTGCTCAGCGGCCTGCGCTACGACGCCATCGACCTGGACGTGACCAACCACCGGCTGATCACCGCCAGCAACCCGCGCCACCTCAAGCGCAGCTGGGAACCGGTCACCGGGCGCCTGGGCCTGACCTGGCAGTTCCTGCCCAGCGCCAATGTCTACGTGCAGTACAGCACCGCCGCCGAGCAGCCCAGTGGCACTCAGAACTTCGAGGTGTCCACGGGCAAGCAATGGGAAGTGGGCAGCAAGTTCGACTACCTGCAAGGACGGGGTTCGGCGACCGTTGCCGCCTATCGCATCGAGCGCAAGGACTTTGCCGTCACCGATCCCCTGGACCCGGCCAACAGCATCCCGGTGGGCCAGCAGACCTCCAGGGGCATCGAGCTGGCCAGTTCCCTGCACATCACCCCCAAGCTACTGGCGCAAGCCAACTTCGCCTGGGTGGATGCCGAGTACGGCGAGTTCAACGAGAAGATCGCCAGCGGCGCGGTGGTCTCCCGCAAGGGCAACACGCCGACCAACGTACCGGACCGGCTGGCCAACCTGTGGCTGACCTATGACCTGTCGCCCAACTGGCAGACCGGGGTCGATGCACGCTACGTGGCCTCGGTATACGCCGACAACGCCAACACCCTGCGGATGCCCGCCTACACCCTGTACGGCAGCTTCCTGCGCTACAAGGTCGACAGCCACACCACAGTGACCGGCCGGGTGCGCAACCTGACCAACGAGGTCTATGGCCAGTTCGCCCATGTGTCCCCGGCGTACTACCTGGGCCAGCCGCGAACCTTCGAGGTGGCGGTGCAGACCCGCTTCTGACCCCTGCCCTGCACCCGCCGGGCGCAAGGTTCAAGGGCCCATTCGCCGGCACACCGGCGCCTACAAGGTGGCGGCGATCCTGTCCGCCACGTCCCGGGGCACCCAGGCGCGCCAGACGTCGGGGTGCTGCTTGAGGAAGGCCAGGGCCGCGTCCCGCGGGGCACTGTGGTTCTCGCTCATCTGCGCCAGGGCGCGGTTCAGGGGCTCGATGGGCAGGTCGACCTTGGCGAAGAACTGCGCCAGTTGCGGGTACTGCTTCTGGAATGGCGTGGACACCCCGATCGACAACCTGGAGGCCAGGGAACGGGTTGGCCGGGGGTTGGGGTTGGCGGCGTCGGTCAGGGTCTTCCAGGCTTCGGCGTCAAAGGGCGGTTCTTGCAGTTGCACCAGCTTGAAGCGCCCGAGCAGCGGCGTGGGCGACCAGTAGTAGAACAGGATCGGCTTGCCGCGACGGATCGCCGAGCTGATCTCCGCATCCAGGGCCGCTCCGGAACCGCTGCGAAAATTCACGTAGCTGTCCTGCAGGCCATAGGCCTTGAGCTTCTGCTGGTTGACGATCTCCGAGGTCCAGCCGATCGGGCTGTTGAGGAAACGCCCCTTGTCCGGGCTCTCCGGGTCCTTGAACACGTCCTTGTAGCGGGCCAGGTCGGCCACGCTGCGCAGCTCCGGCGCCAGCGGCTTTATACCTTTGGCCGGGTCGCCCTTGATCACGTATTCCGGCACCCACCAGCCTTCGGTGGCGCCCTTGACCGTATCCCCCAGGGCCTGCACCTTGCCTTCGGCCTCGGCCTTGACCCACACCGGGCTGCGCCCCGCCCACTCTTCGCCGATCACCTGGATGTCGTTGTTGGCCAGGGCCGTTTCCAGGGTGATGGTGGTGCCGGGCAAGGTGTCGGTGGGCAAGCCATAGCCCTGCTCCACCATGATCCGCAGGATCTCGGTGATCAGGCTGCCGCTTTCCCAGTTCAGGTCGGCGAAATGAATCGGTTGCGGCGCCGCCACAACCGGCTGCGCCGTACTCAGGGCGGCAAGGCTCAACAGGCTGCTGGCCAGCAGCGCGCGGATTCCTTTCATCGGGGTACACCTCTTGGGTCAGGACCTGGGCCACAGGGGCAGGCAGCGCCTAAGCGCACGGCCCCCAAAGCATTAAGTCAACTGACTGTAGTAGAGGTTCAGTAGTTTCAACCCCAGGCCATTCCCGGATGGCCGCTCAAGAGGCCGGAGGCTCCTGCAACCGCTGCAACTCGCGGCGCACCATGCTGGCGTAGGCCGCGGGGCGCAGGTTGTACAGCTGGGCGGCGACCCAGTTCAGCCAGGCGCCCTGGAGCACGGTCTTCTGCGCGAACAGGCGCTGGGCTTCAGCGCTCGCGGCCTGTTGATGCTCATGGTGAAACGCGGCGCGGCCCTGGCTCATCACTCGCTGGCCTTGAAGCTCACCAGTTCGCCCTTGCGCCATTTGGCGGCCTTGGCGGTCACCGCCTTGAGGGTCTTGGTCAGGCCTTCCTGCAACTGCTCGTTGGCGGCAAACACGGTCACCACCGAATGGCCTTCCTTGAACAGGATGCCCTGCCCCAGGGGGCTGCTGACAAAGGCGTAGTCGCCCAGGCCGTAGACCGTCAGCTTGATCTCGCGAAAGCGGATCTCCATCTTGCCGCCTTCACGGCTGGGCAGCACGGCGGCGCGAAAATGATCGCCGACCTTGAGTTCAAGGCGCGGCTTGTCGTCCACCACCAGGGCCGTCTCGGTGTCGATCTCGGCGACGTAGATGCCTTCGGCGGACTGTTCGGTGAGGTAGACAAAACGAGATTGGAACTGCTTGACCAGCTTTGCGCGCAAATCACCCAACACGAACAATGCATGCATTTCAAGATTACTTACTGCCAAGGAACACTCCCCGATACTCAAAATGATGTCGCCCGGAAAAAAACGGACGGCACGAAAAAACCGCCATGACGGCGTAGTCACCCCAATCGGTTACCCAATACACACAAGTGCAGCTGGCACTCCTGGCCACGACGCTGGCGGCGGCACTGGGCAAGGGGCATTTCGCCGATGCATCAGGCACATGTCGAAGGCGTGAGGAGTGAGCTCTGACCCGCAAAGCGTGGCGGCGCGTCGTCGGGGGTGGGTGCTGGAACAGGCCTGCTGGCCGGATGCACCCGGGTCACGATTCCCCCGGTCGGCAGCCACTTCGGGTTGCAGAGGCAATTCTAGAGCAACTTTGTGCATTTCGACTATTTAAAGCGCACACCGGCTTCGCGCGCACCCACTTCAGCAAAAGCCGGAGTTGACGCGCAGCCGGTAATATTACCCAGCAACAGAAGCAGGAAGTTTCAGATTAGATCATCAGAATAATCGCCACCTAGAATCCAAATGATATAACTCAGCCCGCCATCACCCAACAACTGCCATACTCCGCCATTGATTGAATGCCCCCCTCTTGGGGGGCGTTCAAGCACTCACTCATCTCCAAGGGAAGGCTAGAAGTGACCGAACTAGATATTGGCGAGTTTTTCATTCGTGGCGAGTGCAGAGAAGTCGAAGGCGAGTTCCAGGCCGTGATTGCCATGCGCGCCAAACCCCCACTGACCCAGGTCACCTTCCACCAGGTGGAACGCGATCGCTGGTTCAAGACCTCGGAAGACGCTGCCGCGGCAGCCAGAGCGTCGGCCAAGGCCCTCAAGCAGGCCATCGACCAGGGCGCCCTGAACGCCTGACAGACAGCGCCAGTCAAGGATCCGACAGCGCGACCGATACAAAGGCGAGATCCGTTTAAGAGCATCATGATGATCGACTTGAAACCCCCATCTCGCCTGGCCGACTTCCTCAAGCCGGATCCAAGCACTGCGGTACTGGAAGCCTCGGACGATGGCGAGACCCTGGTCCTGAGCCGCTCCAGCGCGCAAACCCCGGAAGAGGCGCTGTTGCTGGCGAAGAAGAAACGCATCCGCCAACTGAAAAAGCAGATCGAGCTGCTGCAACAGAAACTGCAGCGGGCCAAGGCCCGCCTGGCCACGGTCAAGGAAGCCAGTTCCGGCTCCGACACCGGCCGGGCCATGGCCCTGTCGTCCGCCCGGGCCCAGGTCATGGCCTACAGCACTGCCCTGTCCATGGCCCAGACGGCGTTGTTCCAGGCCGAGAGCGGCACCCTGGCCTGAACCCTTGGATCGAACTTGCGCGCCTGCCATGCCTCAGATGCACTGAGGCAGCGCCGGTGCTGCCCGTCACCCAAGGAGATCACCATGGAAGCGCCCACCCATAACCTCGAAGGGCTGTTCGACCAGTTGGGCCTGGATTCCAGCCCCGCCGCCATCGATGGTTTCATCGCCCGGCACTCGCCCCTGGACGAAGACCTGAAAATGATCGACGCCCCCTTCTGGACGCCCCAGCAAGCGGCCTTTCTCAAACAGCAACTGCGCGAAGACGCCGACTGGGCGCCCGTGGTGGACGAGCTCAACCTGCGCCTGCACCAGGCCGGTTAAGCCGAATGCCGCAGGTGCCGGCCGCCGGGCAGCAGCACCTGCAGCTGCTGCTGCCAGGCCAGCCGGCACTCCTCGGCCTCGGCGCGGCTGGCAAAGGCCGTGCCGCGCTGTTCGCCATTGACCAGAACCACCCAGCACGCACGACGGCCCTGGGCCCGCAGGCTGGCTGGCACGCCGCTGCCAATCATCACCGCTACATCGACTTTGCTGTGCATGGAGCTACCTCCAGAAAATTAGTTAGCTGCCTAACGATGTTGGCATACTAACTAACTTGCCGGCCCCTGGAACAGCCTGTTCCTGCATTGCAGCATTACCGATAGCGTAACAATGGAGGCCTCAGCCCTTGCCCGAGCCTGGCGCCTGCTCGGGTTTGTAACCCAGGCGCAGCCCGCCCCAGTGCCGGCCGCGGACCATGATCGGCACCGAAAGGTCATGCATCAGCTCGCCGGTATCCCGGGTATAGGTCTGCAGAAGCAGCGGTTGCTGGTGGCTGCCACAGCGGATCCCCGTGCGGTCGGCGAACTTGCGCTTGCTGCGGTTATGCAGGTTGTCCACCTCGGGATCGCCGGTCAGCGGCTGGGAAAAAACCTTGTTGTGGGTCGGCACGTAGCCTTCCTGGGTACAGGCGATGGCGAACACCAGGCCATCGTGGCGCGGCAGCAGGGATTCCTGGATCGGCGGCAGCACCTGATCGGTGTAGCGGTCGAAGCGGGTCTGGTATTTGGCCGGGTCGGTGTTGGCGATCAACTGGTAGTGACGATCGAACAGATCGTCGAGGCTGATGCGGTTCTGCTCCAGGTCGGCCTCGAACTGCTCGGCAATGCGCCGCGCGCCTTCGCGGGCCAGGTCGTAGATGCGCTGGTGATAGTCATCCAGGCCCACCGCCGCCAGGCGTTCGCTGATGGTTTCCGCCTGCCCTTCCATCTGCACCGCGGCCTGCGCCAGGCTGCGGGTCTGCTGGTCGCTGACCGCCAGGTCGCTGCGCATCTGCTCCACGGCATGAAACAGGCTGTCCAGTTGCTCGCGGTTGGTCTCGGCGCCCCGGGCGATCTCGCTGACCTGCCCTTCCACCCCGGCCGCCAGGCGCGCGATGTTGTCCAGGTGACGACCGGTGTGCTCCACCTGCTCGACCCCCAGGTTGAGGTCGTCGGCCAGCTGGCGGATCTGCTCCACCACGTCGCTGGTGCGCTGCTGGATATCCGCCACCATCACCCCGACCTCGTCGGTGGCCGCGGCGGTGCGCCCGGCCAGCCCGCGCACCTCATCGGCCACCACCGCGAAACCGCGCCCGTGTTCCCCGGCCCGGGCTGCCTCGATGGCCGCATTCAGCGCCAGCAGGTTGGTCTGGCTGGCGATGGACTGGATCACCAGGGTCACCCGCTGGATCTCCTCGCTGCGCTGGCTCAGGGCCTCGATCAGCTCACGGCTGCCATTGGCGCGCTGGCTGAGCAGGTGCATGCGGCTGATGGATTCCCCCAGCACCGTGCGCCCTTCGGCGCTGCTGGCGTGGGCCTCGCTGGCGGCGCCCAGGGCCTGCTGGCTGAGTTGGGAGGTGACCTGCTCGGTCTTGATCATCACTTCGGCGTTGCCGACGATGCGCGCGGCGGCGTCGAGCTGGGATTGCAGCTTGCCTGCCAGCTGGGTCACCGAGTAGGCCACGCCCGCCGCGGACAGTGCGTTATGGGTGGTGCTGTAGGACAGGTCACGGGTCAGCGCCGACAACTGATCGTCAGCCGTCGCGTTCGCCACCAGGGGCCGCCCGCGCCCGCGCAACCGCGGCAGCCAGATCACCAGCACCGCCACGGGCAGGCACAGGTACAGCGACCAGCCGCCCAGGGCCTGGCCGGCGAACAGCGCCATCAGCGCCGCGCTCTGCAAGGACGGCGCCCACCAGCGGGCGGCGGTTTCGGGTGTTGCCAGCGGCTGTGCGACCGGCGCCGCTAGAGATCCATCTCTTGACATCTGTGTCACCCCACATCGTTCTAATTGTTTGCGGCATTAGACGCCACTAGAGGGCCATTATCCATGGTCCCTTAGTCGCGGGTTTGCAGCAGATCAAGAGAATGTGCGGGCGGGCACTGCCCGAAAAAACAGAGCCCCCGCTGTGGCGGGGGCTGGCGATCAGGCTTGACGCTGATGCTTGTCGATCTGCTCGTGGCGCTCTTGGGCCTCGATGCAGTACTTGGTAGTGGGGCTGATCAGCAGGCGCTTGAGGCCGATCGGCTCGCCGCTGTCGTCGCACCAGCCGAAGCTGTCGTCGCTGATCCGGCCCAGGGCCTGTTCCAGTTGCGGCAGCATGCGCTGGTCGCGATCAATGGCGTTGACCAACCAGGTGCGCTCTTCTTCGACGGAAGCGGCGTCGGCCGGGTCAGCCGGGGTGTCCAGGCTTTCAATGGCGATCCGGTTCTGTTCGATGCGCTCGTGGGTTTCCACCTTCATGGCTTGCAACAGGTCGCTGAAAAAAGCGTGCTGCTCGGCATTCATGTAGTCATCCGCCGGCATGGCCAGCAACTTTTCCTTGGTCATTGATTTCTCTATAAAAAATACGTGCATTAAGGCGAATTCAAACTGTTTCCGGTTGACCCGTCAGGTCATCAGAAAGGCGCCATACCTTCCAAGCGCCACCCGGCACTCAATTTACGAGGGGCGGCAGTCTAAGGCCGGTTTGAGGGCGCAGCAACTGAAATGACAGCGAATCTGTCCGACAAACCGCACAAAGCCCGCAAATGCGGGCTTTGGTGGCGTTTATTGGAGTGCGTTTATAACAAAAAATTCCATAGCCATGGGTCTTTTAGAAGACAAACGGCAGTGCCGGACGGCGGATTCTGGCCGTTTTCAACGATTTCCAGGGGCACCGGCCGGCGCCTCTCCCCTGCTCAGCGCTTGAGCTTGCGCTTGTTGCGGTACTGGTCGATGACCACCGCCACCACGATGATCAGGCCCTTGATGATGTCCTGGATGTAGGCATCGACCCCGACAAAGGTGAAGCCACTGGCCATGACCCCGAGGATCAGCGCGCCGATCACGGTGCCGGTGATGCGCCCCACCCCGCCGGCCAGGCTGGTGCCGCCGATCACTGCCGCGGCAATCGCGTCCAGCTCGTAGGACATGCCCATCCCCGCCTGCCCGGTGGCGGCCCGCGCCGAGGCCACCACCCCGGCCAGCCCCGCCAGCAGCCCGGCAATGCTGTAGACAATCACCAGGTGGCGCTTGACGTTGATCCCCGAAGTCCGCGCCGCCTGCATGTTGCCGCCGATGGCATAGGTGTACTTGCCGTACTTGGTGTAGCGCAGGGCGATATGAAAGATCAGCGCCACCACCAGGAAGATCACCACCGGCATCGCCCCGTGGCCGATGGCGGTGTAGGAATCGGAGAGCATGCTCACCGGCTGGCCCTGGGTGTAGTAACGCGCCAGCCCCCGGGCCGAGACCATCATCCCCAGGGTGGCAATAAAGGGAGGAATGCCGGTCAGGGCAATCACACTGCCGTTGATCGCCCCCGCCAGGAGGCCGACCCCGAGCCCGGCGAGCACCGGGATCCACACCGGCAGGTCGGTCAGCGAGGGAAACACCGCCCGGGTGAAGTCCGAGGTCTGGGCCAGGCTGGCGGCAATCATCGCCGACAGGGCCAGCACCGAACCGGAAGACAGGTCGATACCGGTGGTGATGATCACCTGGGTCACGCCGATGGCCAGCAGGCCGATCACCGAGACCTGGAGAATCATCAGCACCAGGCGCTGGGAATTGAGCAGGAAACTCTGGTCGCGGACGATCCAGCCAAACAGCTCGAACACCAGGCCGATACCGATCAGCACCAGGAAGATGCTCAGCTCGGTGGGCAGTCGTCGCCGGGGCTTGACTGCCACCGCCGCGGGTTTGTTGTCGATTATCGCGTTCATTGCCAGCCACCACCCTTGGGTTGAATGTCGTCTAGTTCAGGCCCGAAGCCAGTTGCATGACCCGTTCCTGGGTCGCCTCGTTGCGGTCCAGGGTGCCCATCAGTTGCCCTTCGTGCATGACCATGACCCGGTCGCTCATGCCCAGCACCTCGGGCAGTTCCGAGGAAATCATGATCACAGCCATGCCCTCACCGGCCAGACTGGCGATCAGGCGGTAGATCTCGGCCTTGGCCCCCACGTCAATGCCCCGGGTCGGCTCGTCGAGAATCAGGATCCGCGGCTGGGTCATCAGCCAGCGCGCCAGCAGAGCCTTCTGCTGATTGCCCCCGGACAGGGTGTCGATGCATTGCTCCAGGGACGGGGTCTTGACCCGCAGCTTCCTGCACATGTCCTCGCACAAGGCGCGCAAGGCCTTCTGCTGGACAAAACCGCCGCCGGCGTAGTGCGGCAGTACCGCCACTTCCATGTTTTCCAGGACCGACAGGCAGGGGAACAGGCCACTGAGCTTGCGATCCTCGGTCAGCAGGGCAAGGCCCTTCTCGATCGCCCGGTGCGGGTCGCCGATGCGCAGGGGCTGGCCGTCGAGGACAATCTCGCCGCCATCGCTTGGGGTGATGCCGAACAGGGTTTCGGCGACATTGGTCCGCCCCGAGCCCATCAGCCCGGCAATGCCGAGGATCTCCCCGGCATGCAGATCGAAGGACACGCCCTTGAACACCCCGTCCAGGCGCAAGTCGCGGACCTTGAGCAGCAGCTCGCCGATAGGCTTCTCGCGCTGGGGAAACAGCTGGCTCAGCTCGCGCCCCACCATCATCGAGATCAGGCTGTCGCCGTCCAGGCTGTCGGCCCGTTGCAGGCCGATGTAGGCGCCATCGCGAAACACCGCCACCTCATCGGCGATGGCGAACACTTCGTTCATCTTGTGGGTGATATAGACGATGCCCTTACCCTGGGCCTTGAGGTCGGCAATGATCGAGAACAGGTGCGCCACCTCCTTGTCGGTGATGGCCGAGGTCGGTTCGTCCATGATCAGCACGTCGGAGTCATAGGACACCGCCTTGGCAATCTCCACCATCTGGCGCTCGGCGATGCTCAGGTTGCCCACCTGCTCCTCGGGGTCCAGTTCGATGCGCAGGCGCGCCAGCAAGGCGGCAGTGCAGCGGTGCATTTCCCGGTGGTCGATCAGGCCCAGGCGGTTCTGTTGCTCGCGGCCGATCCAGATGTTCTCGGCGATGCTCATGTGCGGCATCAGGTTGAGTTCCTGGTGGATCATGGCGATCCCCGCCTGCAGCGCCGCCAGCGGCGTGGCGAAGGTCACCGGCCGGCCCTTGAGGCGCAGTTCGCCGGAGTCGGGCTGATAGATGCCCGCGATGATCTTCATCAGGGTCGACTTGCCGGCACCGTTTTCGCCCATCAGCGCCAGGACCGTGCCGGGGCGTACCCGCAGTTGCACGTTGGCCAGGGCCACCACCCCGGGAAAGCCCTTGCTGACATTCAGCACTTCCAGCAGGTAGGGCTCCTGGGGCGCCACGGCCGGGCTCAGGGAGTGCAGGCTCGAAGCAGTAGCACAAGCGTTCATGATCAGCTACTCCAGCGGCCGGGCAGCCAGCGCCGCCCGGCCCGCGTGTGATTGAAGGGCCGGCGCCTACTTGAACTGGGCGACCGTTTCCGGGGTGATCAGGCGGTAGGGAATCCACACCGCGGCGTCCACCGGCTGCTTGTTGGCCATCTTCACCGCGGTTTCCACCGAGCCGTCGGCCTGGCCCTTGGCGTCCTGGAACACCGACACCGCCAGCTCGCCGCGCTGCACCGCGCGCAGCCCGTCGGGGGTGCCGTCGACCCCGGCGATCAGCACGCTGCCCTTGGCCACCCCGGCCTGGTTCAGGGCCATGGCCGCACCGATGGCCATCTCGTCGTTGTTGGCCACCACCGCATTGAACTCGCGGCCCTGGGTCAGCCAGTCGTTGACCAGGGTCATGCCCTTGTCCCGCAGCCAGACGCCTGTCTGTTCCTGGTCGACCTTGATCCCGGGGTACCGGGCCAGCACCTCCTTGACCCCCTTGGTGCGATTGGTGGTGGAGTTGTTCGCCAGGTCGCCGAGAAGGATCACGATGCTGCCCTTGCCGCCCATTTTCTCGGCCAGGTACTGCATCTGCATCTTGCCTGCCTCCAGGTCGTCGGAGGCCACGGTGACCACGCCCTTGGGCAGGTTCAGGTCGTCCGGGCGACGGTTGACGTAGACCAGGGGAATCCCGGCCTTGACCGCCGCCTCGGTGATCTTGCGAGTGGCGGCGGTATCCACCGGGTTGACCACGATGGCGTCCACCTTCTGGCTGATGAAGCTTTCCACCTGGCTCAGTTGCTTGACCACATCACTGCGGGCGTCCTCGAACTGCAACTGCACGCCTTCGGGCATGGACCTGGCCTTCTGGTCCATGGACTCGCGCAGGTAGGTCAGCCAGGTGTCGTCGAACTGCGACATGCTCACGCCGATGCGCACCTGGGCCAGCGCCGCGCCACTGAACAGCATCAGCGACAGGGCAAGACACGCCACTCGGTTCTGAATGTTCATTAAGAGTCGTTCTCCACATGCTTGTTGGTGGGTGGCCGTGCTCAGGCCGGCGAATACAGAACCGGGGCCCCGGGCATGCAGCCCAGCAGCGCGCCCTGGTGTTCGACACACAGGCCGCTGAGCAGGGTCAATAAACGAGAGGACCAGGGAGTGACGGGCAGATCGCGGGAGGCGGCGCCCCGGGTACGGGACAGCCATTGCAGAGCAGAGCGGAAGGTTTTCATCGACGGCACCTGTTTGTTCTTGTTGGTGGGTTCTCCAGGGCTCAAGCGGGGCTTGAAGGCCATGGGAACCTTGTAGGGTCGGCTACCTGGAAACGACTTTATTGGAAAATAATTTCTATATCAACTCATTTTAGAATTTTACTGCAATTGCATTTCCAGCAGCCCGATCCCTCGCTTCCCGCAGGAGACGGCTTGCCGGCGAAGGGGCCCGCACGCCTTGCAGCGCCCTGGAAAACACCTTCGCTGGCAAGCCGGCGCCTACAGAAATCCCGGGGTTCAGGCGTAGAGCGCCGGGCGCTGGGGCAGGCTGATGGGGACGATCGCCCCGCTCTGCTGGGCCTCGATGCAGGCGTCGGCCGCCACCGCCGCGGCCAGGCCGTCCCAGGCCGAGGGCCCACCCACCCGGCCAGCGCGCACGCCATCGACAAAGGCCTGCAGCTCGACGTCATAGGCGGCGATGAAGCGCTCCTTCCAGTCCATCAGGATCGCGCTGGACAGGCTGGCCGCGCTGCGCAGCTGGACCTGGGGCGGCTCCGGCAGGCGGGCGATGCCGCTCTCGCCCACCACTTCGCACTGGATGTCGTAGCCGTACTGGCAGTTGACGAAGATCTCCACGTCGATCCGCGTGCCCCGGGCGGTTTCCAGCAGCACGATCTGCGGGTCGCGCAGTTGGGCGTGGGCCTTGCCGGTCTTGCGCGGGAACAGCACCTGCACCGACACATAGTCGTCCGCCAGCAGCCAGCGCAGCACATCCAGCTCGTGGATCAGGGTGTCGGTGATGGCCATGTCGGTCTTGTAGTTCTCCCCCACCCGCGGGTTGCGGTGAGCGCAGTGCAGCATCAGCGGCTCACCGATGCGCCCACTGTCCACCACCGCCTTGAGCGCCTGGTAGCCGGCGTCGTAGGGGCGCATGAACCCCACCTGCACCAGGCGCCGGCCGTGGGCAATCTCGGCCTCGACGATGCGCCGGCAGCCGGCGGCAGTCACCGCCAGGGGCTTTTCGCAGAACACCGGCTTGCCGGCGGCGATGGCCGCCAGCACGAACTCTTCGTGGCTCGGGCCCCAGGACGTCACCAGCAGCGCCTGGACCTCCGGCGCCTGGATCAGGGCATGGCCGTCGGGGTAGACCTCGGCCTCAAGCGTGAGCCCGGCCAGCACCCGGGCCGCCTGCTGCGGGTCGATGTCGGTCACCGCCACCACCCGGCAGCCCTGCAGGGTCTGGCTGCAACGCCGAATGTGATCCTGACCTATGGCACCAGTGCCGATAACGCCTAGCTGCAAAGACATGGGTGTACTCCTGTGGTTGTTCGGTTAGGGAGCTTCAGTACTGGCGCGCCTTGGCCAACTGCTGATCGATGGCGGCGGCCGCGGCGGCCACCCTCTCACTGCCGCTGACCTCGGCCACCGCCACATGCCACCAGGACAGGTAGCCGTGGAGCATGGTCTTGGGCAGCACCTTGATATCGATCAGGGTCGAGACCCGCTGCAGCCGGGCGTCCGCCAGGGCGGCGTGGAGCTGCTCCAGGTTCCTCACCTTGTAGGTCTTGCAGCCGTAGGCCGCGGCGCTCATGGCGTAGTCCACCGGGATCAGGCCGCCGTCGAGCTGGTCGCTGTCTGGGTTGCGGTAGCGGAACTCGGTGGCGAAGCTGTCCAGGCCCTGGCCCAGCTGCAGGTTGTTGATGCAGCCGAAGGCCATGTTGTCCAGCAGCACCACGTTGATCTTGCGTTGCTCCTGGATCGAGGTCAGCAGCTCCGAATGCAGCATCAGGTAGGAGCCGTCGCCCACCAGGGCATAGACCTCGCGCTCGGGGGCGGCGAGCTTGACCCCCAGGGCCGCGGCAATTTCATAACCCATGCACGAATAGCCATATTCCACGTGGTAGGTGTTGAGCCCCTTGCTGCGCCAGCTGCGTTGCAGGTCCCCGGGCAAACTGCCGGCAGCGGCGACAATCACCGCATCGTCGGCCAGGGTCTGGTTGAGCACCCCCAGCACCTGGCTCTGGGTCAGGCAGGAGCCGGTCAGCTCGATGAACTCGCGCAGCACCGCCGGGTCCAGCGCGTCGTTGACCTCCGGCACAAAATCCTCGCCCTGATAGTGCACGCCGTGGACCCGCTCCAGCTCGGCATCCAGCTGCGCCCTGGCCTCGGCCACCCGAGTGCCCCAGCCGGCGCGGTAGGCGCTGCCGGCCAGGGCCTCGCCCAGTGCCTGCAAGCCGGCCCGAGCATCGGCCAGCAGTTGCACGCCATCGAGCTTCACGGCATCGCCGGGGTTGATATTGAGGTTGAGAAACTGCACCTGGGGGTGCTGGAACAGCCACTTGGACGAGGTGGTGAAATCGCTGTAGCGGGTACCGACGCCAATGATCAGGTCGGCCTCCCGGGCCAGCAGGTTGGCCGCCAGGCAGCCGGTTTCACCGATGCCGCCCACGTTCAATGGATGGCTGGACAGCAGCGCGCTCTTGCCGGCCTGAGTCTCGGCCACCGGTATCGCGAAGCGCTCGGCAAAGGCCTGCAAGGCCTGGTTGGCCGCGGCGTACTTGACCCCGCCACCGCAGATCAGCAACGGCTTGCGCTTGCCCCGCAGCAGCGCCACGGCGTCCGCCAGCATCGCTTCGGTGGGTGGCCGCCGGTCGATGCGATGCACCCGTCGGGCGAAGAAGCTCAGCGGGTAATCGTAGGCCTCGGCCTGCACATCCTGGGGCAGCGCCAGGGTCACCGCGCCGGTTTGGGCCGGGTCGGCCAGCACTCGCATCGCCTGCAGCGCCGCGCTCATCAACTGCTCCGGGCGGTTGATCCGGTCCCAGTATTTGCTCACCGCCTTGAAGGCATCGTTGGTGCTGATGCCCAGGTCATGGAACTGCTCGATCTGTTGCAGCACCGGGTCCGGCTGGCGGCTGGCGAACACGTCACCGGGCAACAGCAGCAAGGGAATGCGGTTGGCCGTGGCGGTGGCCGCGGCGGTCAGCATATTGGCCGCGCCGGGGCCCACCGAAGCGGTGCAGGCATAGACCTTGCGCCGCAGGTGCTGCTTGGCAAACCCGATGGCGGCATGGGCCATGCCCTGCTCGTTGCGGCCCTGGTGCACCCGCAATTGGCCCGGGTCCTGCTGCAGCGCCTGGCCGATGCCCAGCACATTGCCGTGGCCGAAGATCGTAAAGACCCCGGCAACGAACCGGCTCTGCTGCCCGTCCACCTCGACGTACTGGTTATCGAGGAATTTCACCAGGGCCTGGGCCATGGTCAGTCGAATCGTGCTCATCTGTGTTCCTTCAATGGCCATACAGCACTCTCACTGTTCTTTGTGCGGAAGCCGGCTTGCCGGCGCCTACAAGGGGGGTCAGGCCAGGGCCTGGCGCAGGTGCTGGATACTGCGCTCCAGAGCCTGCTGCAGGTCCGGTCGATCGTGAACGCTCGCGGCAAAGGGCTCGAAGGACAGGTAGCCGCGGTAACCGCCCGCCAGCAACGCGGCGATCTGCGTCGTGGTGCCCAGCCGGTCCGCCGCGCCCACCAGCACCCGATGACCGTCCCGCAGCGTTGCCAGAGGCAGTGGCGGGCCCTCGACACCGGAGAGATGCACCAGCCCGGTGAGCTCGGCGAACAGCTGGGGTTCGCCGGCCAGTGTGTGGTGGAAGGTATCGTGCACCAGGCTCAGCACATCCAGCGCGCCAACGGCGCGGATCGCGTCCACGGCGCTGCGCTTGTCACGCAAGGCGCACTCGGCAAACCCCAGGGGCTCGACAAAACCGCGCAGGCCATGCTGGCGAAGAACCTCCGCGATCCGGGTCAGGGCGGCCGCCAGCCCCTGGGCCCGCTGGCCCGCGCTGCGCCGGTCGCCGGGGTCGTTCAGCGGGCACAACACCAGGCCCTCGGCACCGCAGGCGCGGGCATAACCGGCCAGGCGCAGCAACTGCTGGCGGCGCTGTTCATCCCACAGGTCGAAGGGGTACAGGGCATTGATCGACAGCAGCCGGATGCCACGCTGCTCACACAGCTCGCGGACCTGCTCGGGGGGCGTGCCATCCTCGATCTCCACACCCTTGAGGTCATTGCGCAGCTCCACTGCATCGATCTTCAAGGCCAGTGCCAGGTCAAGAAAATCCGCCAGTGGCAGGTGCGGTGCGACCATTCGGTTCAAGGCAAAACGCAAAGGCTGAGTCATCTTCCAGCTCCCCGAAAATCGGCAAAGGTGCGTCGTTCACAGATCCAGCAGCCAGCTGTGCCGGGGGTCGTTATGGAACTGCCAGACCCGCTTCGGCCCGGCCATCACGTTCAGGTAATAGGACTCGTAGCCATAGGGCACGCTGACCGGGTGGTACCCCCTGGGCACCACCACCAGGTCGTGGTGCTCCACCGCCATGGCCTCGTCCAGGCTGCGGTCGTCGGTGTAGACCCGCTGGAAGACAAAGCCCTGGGGCGGGTTGAGCTGGTGGTAATAGGTCTCTTCCAGAAAGCTCTGGTGCGGCAGGTCGTCGGTGTCGTGCTTGTGCGGCGGGTAGCTGGAGGAATGCCCGGACGGCGTGCGCACCTCCACCACCAGCAGGGAATGGGCCGGCTCGCTGTCGGGCAGGATGTCGCAGACGTAGCGAGTATTGGCGCCCTTGCCACGCACGCTGCGCCTGCACTGTTCCGGGCGGATCAGCCGTGGGCCGAGGTCGTTATCGACTGCCCCCGGGGCGGCACACACAGCGATCTGTACATCGCTCAAGGCGGTGACCCGGGCCTGGCTGCCCGGCGGCAGGTAGGCGGCAAAGGGGGATTTGTCTTCGAACACCGATTGCCGGTCACCCAGGTTGGGCCACTGGAAGGCGCCCTGGGGCGCTTCGCCCTGCACATCGATACGGCCGCTGAGCAGCACCAGGCAAAGCTCCTTGTCGCCGGCGCTGACCGGCAGGCTTTCCCCCAGGCCCAGGCGGTAGGCACTGAACCCCACGTATTCCAGGGCGCCCTCTTGCAGCTGGACCATGGTCCGGCCCTTTGTAGCGCTTTTAACCAGCAGACTCATTGGGCAGCCCTCCTGCGTTGCAGGCCAGCGTCCAGCAGGGCCCGCAGGGTGTCGTAACCTTTTTTTGCGTAGACGTAGCTCGGCGCCACCGCCGGGTCCTGCTCGGCCTCCACCACCAGCCAGCCCTGGTAGCCTGCGTCCAGCAGCACATCGAGCAAGGGAGCGAAGTCAATGTCGCCATCGCCGGGCACGGTGAAGGTGCCGTTGACGATGCAGTCCGGGAAGCTCCACAGGTTGTTGCGCGCCAGTTGCACCACCGGCTTGCGCACGTCCTTGAAGTGCACATGGCACACCCGCCCGATATGCCGGCGCAGCACCTCCAGGGGTTCGCCGCCGCCCATGTAGCAATGGCCCGAATCGAACAGCAGGCCGACTTCCTCGCCGGTCAGGCGCATCAGCGTGTCGATGTCCGCCGGGGACTCGACGTAGGCGCCCATGTGGTGGTGATAGGCCAGGCGCACGCCCTGGGACAGGGTGAAACGCGCCAGCTCCGTGAGTTTGTCCGCGTAATCCTGCCAGGCCTGTGCACTGTGGAAGCGCGGGCGCTCGATCAGCCGCACCGGCAAGCCCTGGATCGAGTCGGCCACTTCGCCGTAGACCAGCACCGAGGCGCCGTTGCGTTTGAGCAGTTCGACGTGGCTGGCAATGGCGTCGATTTCCTCGGCCACCGAACGCCGGGCCAGGCGGCTGGAGTACCAGCCCGAGACCAGCGCCAGGTCATAAGGGCGCAACACATCGCCCACGCCCTTGGCGTCCTTGGGGAACTTGCCGTTGAGTTCGAAGCCTTGGTAACCGATCTCGCGGCCTTCGCTGAGGGCGGTGCTCAAGGGCGTTTCACCGCCCAGGGCCGGCAGGTCGTCGTTGCTCCAGGAAATCGGGTTGATGCCAATTCGGATCGCGGGCATGGCTGCACCTTTTGTTGTTATTCATGAAAGCGTGGAGAACGGCCTTGCACTCGCAGGAGCTGGCTTGCCAGCGAAGGCACCGGCGAGCCTGGCACCAGGCTCAAGACCCTCTTCGCCGGCAAGCCGGCTCCTACACAGGGCGGGCGCTGCGCCAGGCGTTGATCAGTTGCTCGAAGGTGCCCTGCACTTGCCGGATCAGGGTGTCGTCGTCGATCTCCCCCGCCAGCCACGCTCGGCTGGGCTCCTGGAAAATCGTGCGGCCCACGGCAAACCCCCGGCAGGTGCGGCTATCAGCCGCTTGCCGGAAGCCCTCGGCGAGGGCTTCGGCCGAGGCATTCAGGCCCAGCAGCACCACGCCACGGCAATAGGGGTCGCGCTCCTGGATCAGCTCATCGAGCTTTTTCCATTCCTCGGCCGACTGCGCCTCGATCTTCCACCACGCGGGGTAGATGCCCAGGTTGTACAGGCGCTTGAGGCTGCGGTAGAGCACCTCGGGATGAGCGCCGGGCAGGTCCCTGGGCGGGATGATTTCCAGCAGCAGCTCATGCCCGCTGACCTGGGACGCCTGGTACAGGCCACGGATCTGCGCTTCCTGTTCCAGGCGCAGCAAGGGTTCGTCGTCCGGGTGAAATTGCACCAGGCACTTGATGATCTGTTCCTGGGGCCAGGCGATCAGATTGCTGCCCACCGAGCGCCCGTGCTCGAACGCCAGGGGCCGCGAGCCCTGCACTTCCACCGGCCGCGCCACCCACCAGCCGCGCCCGGTGGCGGCGTTCAGCGCCTCCTGGCCGAAGCGCTGGTCGGCCAGCAGGCCGACATCGGCCTCGATGCCCCGGCGCCGCAGGTCGGCTTCGACCCGCTGCACCGCTTCTATGAAGAGTTGCTTGAGCTGACCGATGGCCTTGAGCTCGCGACCACCTTGCTGCGCCAGTTCCACCAGTTGCCCACGGTGGTCGAAGGCGAAGACGAACAGGGGCTTCCAGGCCTTGCGCGGCACACTGACCTGATGCAGGCGTTGCAGCACCGGGTCCTGGTCGGGACGGGTGATGGGCACCGGGCTGCTGAACAGGTAGTCCAGTTCGGCCCGGGTCGGCATCGCCGGGGCGCAGGCGTGGCGCGACACCACCAGGCCGCCGCAGGCGTTGGCCAACTGGCAGCAGCGCTCATCGCTGGCCTCTTCCAGCCAGCCACTGAGGAAGCCGGACATGAAGGCATCGCCGGCGCCCAGCACGTTGAGCACCTCCACCCGCACGCCGGGGTAGATCGCCCCGTCTTCCAGGCGCTCCGGAATCTCGCCGTGGATCACCGTGCACCCTTGCGGGCCAAGCTTGACCACCAGGGTCGCGGCACTCAGTGAACGCACGGTGCGCAGGGCCGTCAGCAGGTCGTCGCTGCCACCGGCAATCAGGAACTCCTCTTCGGTGCCGACGATCAGATCGAAGCGCGGCAGGATGCCCTGCACATGCTGGCTGACCTGCGGGTCGGCCACGAACCGGGTCTCGCCGTCGGCCTTTCCCGCCAGGCCCCAGAGCACCGGCCGGTAGTCGATGTCCAGGACCCGCTTGACCCCGTGCTTTTGCGCGTAGTCCAGGGCCTGCAGGCTGGCCCGGTAGACGCCGTCGGTGGAGAAATGGGTGCCGGTGATCAGCAGGGCCTTGCTGGAGGCAATGAAGGCTTCGTCGATGTCGGCGGCGCACAGCGCCATGTCCGCGCAGTTCTCGCGGTAGAACACCAGGGGGAAGGTTTCACGGTCCTTGAGGCCCAGCAGGACCAGGGCGGTGAGGCGCTGCGGGTCGACCTTGACGGCACTGACGTCGCAGCCTTCGCGCACCAGCGACTCCAGCAGGAAGCGCCCCATGTGGTCATCACCGACCCGGCTCAGCATCGCCGACTTGAGGCCCAGCCGTGCGGTGCCAAAGGCAATGTTCGCCGACGAGCCGCCGAGGTATTTGGCAAAGCTTGCGACGTCCTCCAGCCGGGCCCCCACTTGCTGCGCGTAGAGGTCGACGCCCAGGCGTCCGAGGCAGATCAGATCCAATTGACGCCCACTGGCAAAACGAGTCTGGCCCATGCTGGCTCCTGTTATTTTTATCAGCCGCTGCCTGCCGTCGCGCACTGCCCCGGCAGGCCTACTTGGTGGATGCAGACTAGAACGTCTCCCGGCACCAATCAATATTTATTCTATAAATTTTTTACGTGGAATATTTTTTCCATTAAACTTTTCTGCAAAGCCCAAGGCTGCGCCGTGCATCGTTTCAGCAAGGCGCCCGGGGCCCGGCCCCTCAAGATTTTCCCGGCGCCGACCCTGTAGACTGCCCGCAGCCCATTTATTGTCAGGGGGCGACGCCCGCGGTCGCTCCCATCAGTACCCTCAGAAGGATCCGTTATGTCCCGCACCGATCAGCCGGCCCTGTCCGATCGCACGCCCGAGAGCGACCTTGCCAGCCCTCCGGCCAATGCCGAGCGGCTGCTGCAGTTGATCACCGAGGAGTACGAGAGCCTGCCGCGCCAGCTCAAGCGCATCGCCAGCTACATGAGCCAGCAGAGCGACCGGATCATGGTCGACCGGATCAGCGACATCGCCCGCGAGTGCGAGGTGCACCCTTCGGCCATCGTGCGTTTTTCCCAGCGTTTCGGCTTCAGCGGCTTCAGTGAAATGCAGGCGCTGTTCCGCCAGGCCTACACCCACAAGGCCACGCCGGTGCAGAACTACCAGCAGCGCATCCGCAGCCTGATCGCCAACAAGTCGCAGAAGGCCAGCGACGGCGACCTGGCGCGCGACTGCATCAGCGCCACCCTGTCGGGGATCGAGCGCCTGGGCCTGGAGCTGGACGACGCGGCCTTCGAGCAGGCCGTGGACCTGGTGGTCAACACCGACAATATCTATGTGGTGGGGGTGCGCCGCTCCTTCGCCGTGGCCGACTACCTGGTGTACAACCTGCAGCACACCAACAAGCGCATCCACCTGGTGTCGGGGCTGGGGGGCAGCTACCGCGAGCAGATGCGCAGTATCCGCCCCAACGACCTGGTGATCGCCATCAGCTTCACCCCCTACGCCAAGGAAACCCAGCACTGCCTGCGCATTGCTCAGCACAACCAGGCCAAGACCCTGATCATCACCGACAGCACCCTGTCGCCCCTGGCCAAGCGCGCCAACAGCGTGCTGCTGGTCAACGAGGGCAGCTCCTTCGCCTTCCGCTCACTGAGCGCCACCCTGTGCCTGTGCCAGGCGCTGTTCATTGCCGTGGCCTACCGCCTGGAATTGAAGATGGACGAGATTCACGAACAGGGCGGCTTCGACGACTAGCCCTTCGGCTGGCGCGGCGCTATTCGTAGATCTTGCCGCAGTACAGGAACACCGCGAAGCGCTGCCAGGGCGAAGCCTCCACCAGCCCCTGGGTGGCACCGATGCCGGTGGCCTCGGCCCAGGCGTGGGCGCCGTCGAGAAAATCCTCGATGCAATGGTTCTGCCAACTGTCGGCCTCGCCGGCCTGGGCCATGCGCTGCGCCTGGCGGCGGTCGGCAATCAGCGCCTGGACGAAGTCGAGGAAGCTCTGCTCGTCATGCACCTGCTGCAAGCATTGTTCAAGGTCCATTGGGGCTCTCCGGGGTCAGGACGTTGCCTGGAGCGCCAGGCCCTTGCGCAGCAGTTCCTTGCGCAGGATCGGCCGGCCCGGGCAATGCACGCCGTCCAGGGTGCTGCACTCTAGCAGCCGTTCCAGCTTGCGGGCACTGCCCGGGCTGCCGGTCAGCAGGTAGCTCGTGCCTTCGCCGAGGCTGATCAGGTTCAGCAGCCAGTCATCGCCCCACTGCCCCAGCACCTGC